>NZ_JBHYJH010000017.1:0-45325 GCF_042740445.1 Streptomyces sp. NPDC059003
GGCCCGGACCGCGCCTCCTCCTGCAGGAGGCGCAGCCGGGCCGCCGCGTAACCGCTCGGGCCGGAGTCTTCAGCTTCGGTTCGTTCGTCCACACTCGTCACCGGCGGCTCCTGTTCCTCACGGTGTGACGGCACCTCGTGGTGCGACGGCACGTCACGGCGTCGCTGTGCGTCACGGTGTTACAGCGCGTCGGGGCCGCGCTCGCCGGTGCGCACCCGGACGGCCGTCTCGACGGGGATGCTCCAGACCTTGCCGTCGCCGATCTTGCCGGTGCGGGCGGCCTTCACGATCACTTCCATGAGCTGTTCGGCGTCGTCGTCCTCGACGAGCACCTCGATGCGGATCTTCGGTACGAGATCCACGGTGTACTCGGCGCCGCGGTAGACCTCGGTGTGGCCGCGCTGCCGTCCGTAGCCGCTGGCCTCGGTGACGGTCAGGCCCTGGACCCCGAAGGCCTGGAGGGCTTCCTTGATCTCGTCGAGCCGGTGCGGCTTGACGACCGCGGTGATGAGCTTCATGCGTCCACCTTCTTGTTCTTCGGGACCCCCGCCGACGCGGTGTCCTGGACCGGGCCCGGCACGGCGGTCGCGGTGCGCGGCGCGGTGCCGCCGCCCGCCCCGCTGAAGTCGTACGCGGTCTCGGCGTGCTGGACCTGGTCGATGCCGCCGACCTCCTCGTCCTCGCTGACGCGCATCCCGATCGTCCTGTCGATGAGGAGGGCGAGCACGGCGGAGGCGAGGAAGGAGTACGCGAGGACGGCGCCGACGCCCGCGGCCTGCTTGCCGAGCTGGTCGAGGCCACCGCCGTAGAAGAGCCCCTGGGCCTTGGACTGCCCGCCGCCGGTGGCGAAGAGGCCGACGAGGAGCGAGCCCGCGATGCCGCCGACGAGGTGGACGCCGACGACGTCGAGGGAGTCGTCGTAGCCGAACCGGAACTTCAGGCCGACGGCCATGGCGCAGAGCAGCCCCGCGATGGCGCCGATGGCGATGGCGCCGAGCGGCGAGCAGGAGCCGCCGGACGGGGTGATGGCGACGAGGCCCGCGACGGCGCCGGACGCGGCGCCGAGGGTGGTGAACGCGCCGTGGCGGAGCTTCTCGTAGACGAGCCAGGAGAGCATGGCGGCGGCGGTGGCGACCTGGGTGTTGAGGAACATCAGCGCGCCCACGCCGTCGTCGTTGCCGAGCCAGGATCCGGCGTTGAAGCCGAACCAGCCGAACCAGAGCAGTCCGGCGCCGAGCATCACGAGCGGCAGGCTGTGCGGCCGCATCGGGTCCTTCTTGAAGCCGACGCGCTTGCCGATGACGAGGATCACGCCGAGCGCCGCGGCACCGGCGTTGATGTGCACGGCCGTGCCGCCCGCGAAGTCGATCACGCCGAGCTCGAAGGCCCAGCCGCCGGTGCCCCACACCCAGTGCGCCACGGGGAAGTACACGACCGTGGCCCACAGCGCGACGAAGAGCGCCCAGGCGGAGAACTTCACGCGGTCCGCGAGCGCGCCGCTGATCAGCGCGGGCGTGATGATCGCGAACATCAGCTGGAACACGGCGAAGACGTACACGGGGACGGTGTAGCCGTCCCACAGCTGGGTGAGGCCGATGCCGCTGAGGCCGACGTAGTCGGAGTCCCAGCCGATGAGGCTCCCGTGGTCGGTGCCGAAGGCGGCGGAGAAGCCGTACAGCACCCACAGGACGGTGACGATGCCCAGGCTGATGAAGCTCATCATCAGCATGTTCAGGGTGGACTTGACGCGGACCATGCCTCCGTAGAAGAAGGCGAGGCCCGGCGTCATGAGCATCACCAGGGCGGAGCAGATGAGCATGAACCCGGTGTTGGCGGCGGACAGCTGCGGGGTGTCTGCGGCCAGCGTGATACCTGGGGGCATCGGCGTCACCTCGTCGTCGGAGTCGTCGGATACGGCCCGTGCGGGGTGCCAGGGCCTCGGCGGGGCGAGGGCGGTGGGCCGGTTATGCCGCATGAGGTTGGCGCAGTGCGGTTTCGGCCAGTGCCGCTCGATGTTTCACCGCAGTGACGAAGAGGTCGGGCGTGTTACGCGTGCATGAACCGTGAGGTGCGCGCGGGGCTGGGGACATATCCTCCCGAAGCTCCGCGGCCGGGAACTACCCGGCCGCGGCGGCCATCCGGTTGACCTGGCATGGGGGAGCCGAGTCGGACTTGTTCGGGATGGGCTGCCGCGGCCGGAGCGGTGGGCAGGGGGCCGTCCGGGGTGTCAGACGGCCTCCACGGTGTCCGGCATGTCGATGGCGAGCTGCTCGGTCAGCTGGACCACTTCCGGCACGTCGCCGAAGTCCCGCACGGCGTTGTCGACGGTCTTGCGGAGCCGGGTGTTGACCCGCTCGGAGCGGACCTTCTTGGCGATGGACAGGGCCTCCCTGGCGAGCTCGGTGCTCTGCTCGGGCTCCTTCTGCAGGAGGTGCACGGTGGCCATGCCGATCAGGTTCAGCGCGTACGACCGCTGGTGCTCGGGGTCCTTGCCGAAGAGCTCGACGGCGCGCGCCATGACGGGCTCGGAGAGCGAGGCGTAGGTGGGGCTGCGGCCCGCGACGTAGGCGAGGTCGCGGTACGAGTGGGCGTTCTCGCCGTTGAGCTCGGCCTCGGAGAAGAAGCGGATCCAGTCCGGATCGGGCTCGTCCCAGTCGTCCGCGTCGCCGAAGGTGTCCTCGGCCATGCGGACCGCCCGTTTGCAGCGGCCCGGCTGGCCCATTCCGGCGTAGGCGCGGGCCTCCATCGCATACAGCATCGCCTGGGTGCGCGGGCTCGCGCAGTCGCGGCTGCCGTACTGCGCGAGGTGGATGAGCTCCAGGGCGTCGTCGGGGCGGCCGAGGTGGATCATCTGGCGGCTCATGCTGGAGAGGATGTACGAGCCGAGGGACTTCTCGCCCGCCTCCTTCGCGGCGTGCAGCGCGAGGACGAAGTACTTCTGGGCGGTGGGCTGGAGCCCCACGTCGTAGCTCATCCAGCCCGCCAGCTCGGCCAGCTCGCCCGCGACCTTGAACAGGCGCTTGGCGGTGGCCTCGGGCTGGGGCTCCTGGAGCAGGTCCGTCACCTCGTGCAGCTGGCCGACGACGGCCTTGCGGCGCAGGCCGCCGCCGCACTGGGCGTCCCACTGGCGGAACATCACCGTCGTGGACTCCAGGAGGTCCATCTCCGGCTTGGACAGGCGGCCGGGGCGGCGCGGGGCGAACGCGCCCGGATCGGGCTCGGTCACCTGCGCCGCGGAGGGGCCCGGCACCAGCCAGCGCTGCATGGGCTCGATCAGGGCGGGGCCCGCGGAGAGCGCGAGCGAGGTGCCGAGGAAGCCGCGCCGGGCCAGCATCAGGTCGCTGCGGCTGAACTCGCTGATGAGGGCGACCGTCTGCGGTCCCGTCCAGGGCAGGTCGACGCCGGAGACCGACGGCGACCGGTGGGCGGCGCGCAGGCCGAGGTCCTCCACGGCGACGACGCAGCCGAACCGCTCGGAGAACAGCTCGGAGAGGATGCGCGGGATGGGCTCGCGCGGGTTCTCGCCGTCGAGCCAGCGGCGTACCCGGGAGGTGTCCGTGGAGATGTGGTGCGCGCCCAACTGGCGGGCTCTGCGGTTCACTTGGCGCGCCAGCTCGCCCTTGGACCAGCCGCTGCGCACGAACCAGGAGCTGAGCATCTCATTGGGGCGCTTCTCAGCGTTCGTACCGCTTCCGCTACTGCCGCCCACTGGAACGCCCCCATCCCTCAAGACACTTGCACGTGGTTCACGTCAAGCCCTAACAGAATGCCGCGCCTTGCGGCGGTCCGTCCGGAGAATGCCACCCATCGAACGGGAATCCGACTTGCCTCCGGCATACCCACGAGCGTGCAAGTCTCCGGGCCTCATGCACTGAAAGTAATCCTACGATCACCCCTCCGGCGAGGGCGATCCCGGAAACGCCACCATTCGCCACCCCTTCGAATGAACTCCTGGCTCGCCGCACGCGATTCACTTGACACACCACAACCGAGAGTGGGCGGAGCGGAGCGCGCAGGGGCGCAGGGCACGGGACGCACCACCCGTAAAGCCCCCGAGCGCCGTCAACACCTGGCGGCAGAAGACGGCGAAAGTCAGCGAAAGTCGGCTTGAGACGTCCAAACGACGACTCAGGACACAGGGTCACGATCCGATTCCGTCACGTAACCGCGGCGCACTCGACCCGTTGGAGGGGGCATGGGCTTCACGATCGGCGGCATCCGGGGGACCAAAGAGCCCCGTTCCGGTGACAGGGGGGCAAAGGATTCCGTTTTCCGGGGAGCGAAGGAAACGGACCGGAGCACCGCTCGGGGCACTCAGGACAGCAAGAACGACAACGACAGCAGGGACAGCAAGGGCGTCAAGGACGACCGGGAGTGCAGGGAGGCACGCGCGGCGGCGCGGCGGCGCGGCCGGGCGATCGCGTCCGAGTGCACCGCGGTCGCCGAGTACACGGGCCTGTGGGGCTGGGCGGCGGTGCCCGGGGCACGGGCCCAGGACGGCCGCTGCTCCTGCGGCGCCGCCGACTGCCGGGCCCCCGGCGCCCATCCGCTCGACTTCGCCCCGGAGCTCCCGGCCGGGGCCACGCTCGACGAGGTGACCGACGCGTGGGCGCAGTTCCCGGGCGCGGCGGTGATGCTGCCCGTCGGCCGCGCGTTCGACGTCATCGAGGTGGCGGAGACCGCGGGGCGGCGGGCGCTGGTGCGCCTCGAACGGATGGGTTTGCCGCTCGGCCCGGTGACGGCCACGCCGGACGGCCGTACGCACTTCCTCGTCGCCCCGGGCGCCGCCGCCGAACTCCCCCAGCTGCTCTACCGCATGGGCTGGGACGACGCGGCCCTGGACCTCGGCGCCCTCGGCCCCGGCACGCACATCACGGCACCGCCGTCCGACCGCGGCGGCCTCGGCCCGGTCCGCTGGCTCCGCGCCCCCGACCCCGACTCGGCGACCAGCCCCCCGCACGCCCGCCTGCTCCTGGGCACCCTGGCGTACGTGGCACACCGGTCCCCGGCGTAGCACTCCACCCGGGCGGCCGCCACACAGCGAAGGGCCCCACTCCCAGCTGCACCCTGGGCGTGGGGCCCTTCCTTGCGTACGTGTCCGGCGTGCCGCGGACGCTCAGTCGCCGATAAGGGCATCCACGAACGCCTCCGGCTCGAAGGGCGCGAGGTCGTCCGCGCCCTCGCCGAGGCCCACCAGCTTGACCGGCACGCCCAGTTCGCGCTGGACCGCGACCACGATGCCGCCCTTGGCGGTGCCGTCGAGCTTGGTCAGGACGATGCCGGTGATGTCGACGACCTCGGCGAAGACGCGCGCCTGGACCAGGCCGTTCTGGCCGGTGGTGGCGTCGAGGACGAGCAGGACCTCGTCCAGCGGCGCGTGCTTCTCGACGACGCGCTTGACCTTGCCGAGCTCGTCCATGAGGCCGGTCTTCGTGTGCAGCCGGCCCGCCGTGTCGATGAGGACGACGTCGGCACCGTCGGCGATGCCCTCCTTGACGGCGTCGAAGGCGATCGACGCCGGGTCGCCGCCCTCGGGGCCGCGCACGGTGCGGGCGCCGACGCGCTCGCCCCAGGTCTGGAGCTGGTCGGCGGCGGCGGCGCGGAAGGTGTCGGCGGCGCCGAGGACCACGGAGCGGCCGTCGGCGACGAGGACGCGGGCGAGCTTGCCGGTGGTGGTGGTCTTGCCGGTGCCGTTGACGCCGACGACCATCACGATGCCCGGCGTCTCCAGGCCCGACTCGGTCTTCACGGCGCGGTCGAAGTCCGTGCCGACGAGGTTCAGGAGCTCCTCGCGCAGCAGGGCGCGCAGCTCGTCGGGCGTGCGGGTGCCGAGCACCTTCACGCGCTCGCGCAGGCGGTCGACGAGCTCCTGGGTGGGCGCGACGCCGACGTCGGCGGTGAGCAGGGTGTCCTCGATCTCCTCCCACGTGTCCTCGTCGAGGTGCTCGCGGGACAGGAGGGTGAGCAGGCCCTTGCCGAGCGCGTTCTGGGAGCGGGACAGGCGGGCGCGCAGCCGGACCAGGCGGCCCGCGGTGGGCTCGGGGGTCTCGATCTCGGGGGCCGAGGGGGCCTCGGGGACCTCGGCGGCGGGCGGCTCCTCGACGGCGACGGCCGCGGAGGGCTCCGCGCCGGCGTCCGGCAGGTCCACCTCCTCGATCGTGCGGCGCGCTTCGTCGCGCGGCGTCTCGGCCTCGTCGCCGACGTGCGGCTCGGCCGGGGGTGCGGTGATGGTGGGCGTGCCGGACGGGGCCTGGGACGGGGGCAGCTGCTTCTTCTTGCGGCTGCCGACGACGAGCCCGCCGATCGCGCCGACCACGACCACGGCGATGACTACAGCGAGGATGACGATTTCCATAACCCACCCAGTATCAGTCATGGCCCGTCGACGGACCCCTCTTGTCACTTCCTCCAAAAGACATAGGCCACTAGCCGGGATTACTCGGACTAAAGTACGATGGAAGAGGCTGCGTCAACGCGCGTAGAGTCCCATCCGAAGAAAACCCCCACCGGCTGCGACAACGTCGACGTACGCCGAGCGAGAGGCACGGAACCACCCCTCATGAGCACCACCGCCGAATCCGCCGAACACGAAGGCGCCCTGGAGACCCGGGGCCTCGAACCGGTCCCGGACTCCGAGCGCCACGGCAAGACCCGTGAGCTGTTCCCCACCTGGGTGGCCGCCAACATCAGCGTTCTGCTCCTGACGATGGGCGCGGGCCTGATCGTCTCGAACGGCCTGAACTTCTGGCAGGTCCTGGTCGTCGCCCTCGTCTCGCCCGTCCTCAGCTACGGCCTCGTGGGCCTCGTCTCCATCGCGGGCAAGCGCGGCGGCTCGCCGGGCATGACGCTCTCGCGCGCGGTCTTCGGCCAGCGCGGCAACCTCTTCCCGGGCGCGCTGATCTGGGTCGCCCGCTGGGGCTGGGAGACGATCAACGCGGTCACGGGCGCGTACGCGATCCTCACGGTCCTCGACATCTGCTTCGGCGTGCGGCAGAACACGGCCCTGAAGGTCATCACGCTGCTCGCCTTCGTCGCCGCCACGTTCCTGATCTCGGGCCTCGGCCGCAAGGTCCTGCACGTGTGCAGCACGTGGTCGACGTATCTGTTCGGCGCGTTCAGCATCCTGGTGCTGATCTACCTCCTGGCGGACACCGACTGGTCGAAGGTCTTCGACAAGCCGGCGGGCTCCACGGCGATGATGATCGCGGGCATCGGCACGATCGCCGCGGGCGGCATCAGCTGGGTGCCCACCGGCCCGGACTTCACGCGCTACCTGCCGCGCACGGCGCCGAACAAGCCGCTGGTCGGCCACGCCGTCGGCGGCGCCGCCATCGTCGTCGTCCCGATGGTCCTGATGGGCGCGGTCATGGCGGTCTCGCAGCCGGAGCTCTCCTCGGCCCAGGACCCGGTCGCCTTCCTCGGCGACCTACTGCCGACCTGGATCGCGGTGCCGTACCTGATCATGGCCCTGATCGGCATGCTCCTGATCAACTCGATGTCGATGTACTCGGCGGGCTTCACCGCCATGACGCTCGGCATCAAGGTCCCGCGCGCGTGGGCGGTCAGCGTGAACGCGATCATCAGCCTGATCTTCGGCTACCTCCTGATGAACGTGGCGACCAGCTTCATGGGCTCGTTCATCTCCTTCCTCACCCTCCTCGCGGTCGCCTTCTCCGCCTGGATCGGCGTCTTCGGCATCGACATGCTGCGCCGCAAGACGTACGACGCCGAGGGCCTGATGGACACCAAGCGCACCAGCGTCTACTGGTACAAGGCGGGCTTCGCCTGGCAGGCCATGACCGCCTGGGGCCTGGCGCTCGTGGTGGGCCTGCTCTTCACGAAGGTCGACTGGTTCACCGGGCCGCTCGCCTCGTCCTGGATCGGGCGCAACGGCCTCGGCTGGCTCGTCACCATCGTGGTCGCCGCGGTGCTCTACGCGGCCCTGCCGCGCCAGCCGCTGACGGAGACGGCCCCCACGACCGAGGCCGAGCTGGCCGCGGCCACCGCCAAGGCCTGAGCCCCGGCCCCGAACCCCGAACGACCCTGGTCATCTGACGCAGCGTCAGCTACCGTCCCCCTTCGCCGCCCACGGCCCCGCCGTCCCGGTGAAGGGGGACGCTCGTATGCCCGTAACCGTCGTACGTTTCAACCTCGTCGACCCGCGCGCGGACGCCCTCGGCGAGCGCTATCGCACCGCCCTGGAGATGGCCGCGTACGCCGACGAGCACGGCGTCTCCACGATCCAGACCGAGGAGCACCACGGCGCCGCGAACAACTGGCTGCCCTCGCCCTTCGCCTTCGCGGGCGCGGTGTTCGGGGCGACGCGGAGGATCGCGGTCACCGTCTCTGCGGCCATCGGGCCGCTGCACGACCCGCTGCGCCTGGCCGAGGACATCGCCGTGCTCGACCTGCTGAGCGGGGGCCGGCTCGTCACGGTCGCGGGGATCGGCTACCGGCGCGAGGAGTACGCGGCCTTCGGCGTCGACTTCGCGCGGCGCGGCGCGCTCCAGGACGAGCTGCTCGAGACGCTTCTCGCGGCCTGGACCGGCGAGGAGTTCACCTTCCGCGGCCGCACGGTGCGGGTCACTCCGCGCCCGGGGACGCGGCCGCACCCGCTGCTCCTGGTCGGCGGCTCGTCGAAGGCGGCGGCCCGGCGCGCGGCGCGGCTCGGCCTGCCGTTCTTCCCGAGCGCGTACCTGCCGGACCTGGAGGCGTACTACAACGAGAAGTCGGCGGAGTACGGCACCGAGGGGTGGACCATGATGCCCGCCGCCGAGACCCCGCTCCTGCACATCGCCGAGGACCCGGACCGCGCCTGGGCGGTGTACGGGGAGCACTTCCTGCACGAGGCGCGGACGTACGCGTCCTGGCAGTCGAAGGACATCCGCTCGGCCGTGCGGTCGGCGGCCACGACCGTCGAGGAACTGCGCGCGGAGGGCGTCTACCGGATCCTGACGCCGGACGCGTGCGTGGCGCTCGCGGCGGGCGGCGCCCCGAGTCTCATTCTGCATCCGCTGGTCGGCGGGATGCCGCTCGACGAGGGCTGGCGCGGCCTGCGGCTCTTCGCGGAAAACGTACTGCCCCGGCTCAAGGACCAGGGCCTTGAGCCGGGGCAGCTATCCACAGGAGGAGGGGCAGCGGGGACTTAGCCCATCTCCTCCAGGGCCTTGCCCTTCGTCTCCTTGACGAACTTCAGGACGAAGGGGATCGAGAGCGCCGCGAAGGCGCCGTAGATGATGTACGAGCCGGTCAGGGACCACTCGGACATGCTCGGGAAGGTCTTGGTGATCGCGAAGTTGGCGAGCCACTGGGCGGAGGCGGCCACGCCGAGACCGGCGGCGCGGATGCGGTTGGGGAAGATCTCGCCGAGCAGCACCCAGACCACCACGCCCCACGAGAAGGCGAAGAAGAGCACGAAGGCGTTGGCGGCGATGATCGCGGTCAGACCCTGGGCGTGCGGCAGCGAGACGTCGTCACCGGATCCGGTCCGGTACGAGAACGCCCACGCCATCGTGAACAGGGCGGCCGCCATGCCCGCGGAGCCGATCAGGGCGAGCGGCTTGCGGCCGATGCGGTCGACCAGGACCATCGCGATCACCGTGCCGACGATGTTCACGATCGAGGTCTCGAAGGAGTACAGGAACGAGCTGGAGGGGTCCTTGCCGATGGACTGCCACAGCTGGTTCGAGTAGTAGAAGATCACGTTGATGCCGACGAGCTGCTGGAAGACCGAGAGCCCGATGCCGATCCAGATGATCGGCAGGAAGCCGGCCTTGCCGCCGAGCAGGTCCTTGAACGTCGACTTGTGCTCGCTGCGCATGCCCTGCTCGATCTCGGCGACGCGCGCGTCCAGGTCGATGTGCGTGCCCTCGACCTCGGCGAGCACCTTGCGGGCCTGGGCGCTGCGGCCCGCGGAGATCAGGAAGCGCGGGGACTCGGGGATCGCGAGGGACAGCAGGCCGTAGAGCACGGCCGGGACGACCATGACGCCGAGCATCCACTGCCAGGCCTCCAGGCCCGCGAGCTTGCCGCGCTGATCGCCGTCGGCCATGTTGAGGATGCCCCAGTTGACCAGCTGCGAGACCGCGATGCCGATGACGATGGCGGCCTGCTGGAAGGAGGCGAGCCGGCCGCGGTAGGCGGGCGGCGCGACCTCGGCGATGTACGCGGGGCCGATGACCGAGGCCATGCCGATGCCGATGCCGCCGATGAAGCGCCACATCGTCAGGTCCCAGGCCGCGAAGGGCAGGGCCGAGCCGACGGCGCTGGCCGCGAAGAGGACGGACGCGATCTGCATGCAGCGGATGCGGCCGATGCGGTCGGCGATGCGGCCCGCGACGGCGGCGCCGACGGCACAGCCGAGGAGTGCGGTGGCGATGATCCAGCCGAGCAGGTTGGCGTCCACCTCGAAGCGGTCCTTGATGGCCACCGTCGCGCCGTTGATCACGGAGCTGTCGTAGCCGAAGAGGAAGCCGCCCATCGCGGCTGCCGCCGTGATGAAGATGACGTGCCCGAGGTGATCGGGCTGGGCCTCTCGGGCTCCGGACTGCGGAGCTCCGGGTTCGGGTGCCTGCGCGGTGCTGGTCACGTGTACTCCTCGGGCCACCGGCAGCGCTGCCGGGGTGGGGGCGAGCCCTTCAAGTGGCGCACAACTTCACGCCGCCCACCACCTGAAGGTAAAAGCAACGTTGCAGAGACTATGCCTTCAAGTTTCGAAGTCAATAGTTCCTCAGGAACGAATCTGAACCCCACGGATCACGGTTTGACTTCAGGACTTGAAGCTAAATGAAGTTGATCAAGAGAGTTGATCAAGAACGGCAGCGCGGCGGCTAGCGAAGCCGCTGGCTGATCACCTTGGACACGCCGTCGCCCTGCATCGACACGCCGTACAGCGCGTCGGCGACCTCCATCGTGCGCTTCTGGTGCGTGATCACGATGAGCTGCGAGGCCTCCTGGAGCTCCTGCATGATGCGGATGAGGCGCTGCAGGTTGGTGTCGTCGAGCGCCGCCTCGACCTCGTCCATCACGTAGAACGGGCTGGGCCGCGCCTTGAAGATCGACACGAGGAGCGCCACGGCGGTCAGCGACCGCTCGCCGCCGGAGAGCAGCGAGAGCCGCTTGACCTTCTTGCCCGGCGGGCGGGCCTCGACGTCGACGCCCGTGGCGAGCATGTTGTCGGGATCGGTCAGGATCAGCCGTCCCTCGCCGCCCGGGAAGAGCCGCGAGAAGACCCCTTCGAACTCCCGCGCCGTGTCCCGGTACGCCTCGGTGAAGACCTGCTCGACGCGCTCGTCGACCTCCTTCACCACCTGGAGCAGATCGGCCCGCGTCTTCTTCAGGTCCTCCAGCTGCTCGCTGAGGAACTTATGACGTTCCTCCAACGCCGCGAACTCCTCTAGGGCCAGCGGGTTGACCTTTCCGAGCTGCTGGTACGCCCGTTCGGCTGACTTGAGGCGCTTCTCCTGCTCGGCGCGGACGTACGGCCGCGGCTGGTTGCGCGGGTGCTCCCCCGCGGCGGAGCCGCTGATGGACTCAGCCTGCGGGAGCTCCTCGCCCTCGGCGGGGGGCGAGGGCGGCACGAGTTGGTCGGGCCCGTACTCGGAGACGAGCCCCGCGGGTTCCACACCGAGCTCCTCCAGCGCCTTGGTCTCCAGCTGCTCGATCCGCAGCCGCTTCTCCGCGCCGAGTACCTCGCCCCGGTGAACCGAATCCGTCAGCTTGTCGAGCTCCGCCTTGAGGTCGCGCCCCTGGTTCCGCTCGGCGACCAGGTCCCGCTCGCGCTCCTCCTTGGCCCGCTCGGCCCCGGCCCGCTCCTCCTCGGCCCGGGTGAGGGACACCTCGATGTGGGCGAGCAACTGGCGGGCGCCCGACGCGACGGCCTCGGCGACGGTGGCCTCGTGCCGGAGCCTGGCCCGGCGGCGCTCGGCACGGGCGCGGGCCTCGCGTTCGGCGCGGGCAGCCCGGTCGAGCGAGTCGGCGCGCCCGGCGAGGCCCTTCACGCGCTCCTCGTGCGTACGGACCTGGAGCCGGGCCTCCATCTCGGTCTGGCGGGCGTTGGCGCCGTCGGCGGCGAGCCGGTCGCGCACGCCCGTGTCCGGCTCCTCGTCGACCGGCATCTCCTCGGCGACGGCCAGGCGCTCGGCCAGCTCCTCGACCTCCGACCGGGCCTGCTCCAGGGCCTCCTGGGCCTTGGCGGCGGCCGCGGCGGACCGGGTCGCCTCACCGGCGGCGCCGCGCGCCTGGCCCGCGAGGCTGCCGAGGCGCTGCGCGACGGCCGACTTCTCCCGGTCGGCGGCGCGCCGCCGCTCCCCCAGCTCCTCGACGAGCGCGGCCGCCTCCTTGCGCCGCTCCCCCGCCCGCTCCTGAGCCGTCGCCAACTCCTGGCACCGCACGCCGAGTTCGGCGAGCTCGGCCGCGGCCTCGTCCACGGAGGCCTGCACCTCCAGGAGGCTGGGCGCCCCCGCGGACCCGCCCTGCGCGAAGTGCGCCGCGAGCACATCGCCCTCGGCGGTGACGGCGGTCAGCTCCGGGTGCGCGTAGACCAGGTCCTCGGCGTCCTCCAGCGTCCCGACCACGACGACGTCCCGCAGCAGCCGCCGCACGGCGGCCATCAACTCGGCAGGCCCCCGCACGAGTTCGGCGGCCCACGGCGGCCCGTCGCCGCGCGGGTCGGAGGGGGGCTGGTGGTGGGGCGGGCTGTGCCGCTCGGGCGGGGTGTGCCGGGCGGACGGGGGCTGGTGGTCGGACGGGGCCTGGCGGTCAGGCGCGGCCTGCCAGTCGGACGGAGCCTGCTGCTCGGGCGGGGCGTGCCGGACGGACGGGGGCTGATGGCCGGACGGGGCCTGCCGCTCGGGCGCGGCCTGGCGGTCAGGCGCGGCCTGCCGATCGGACGGAGCCTGGCGGCCGGGCACGGCCTGGCAGTCGGACGGGGGCTGATGGTCGGACGGGGCCTGGCAGTCGGGCGTGGTGTGCGGTACGTCGGCGGGGGTGCCGTCCGTCGGGGTGGCCCCGGCGGCGTCCGGCTCCCCCGCGAGCAGCAGCGCGGCCCGCCCCGCGTCCTGCTTGCGCAGCAGGCGGATCGCTTCTGCAGCCGAAGCGGGCGTCGTCACGGCGATCGCGTCCGCCGCCGCGCCGAACGCCGCCGCCACGGGCACCTCGAAGCCCGGCGCCACGGACAGGAGCTCGGCCGCCGGGCCGAGGAGGCCGGTCAGCCGGTCCTTGGCGGCGAGCAGCGCGCCCGAGCCGTCCTTGCGGCGCAGGCCGAGCGCGAGGGCGTCGTGCCGTGCGGCCACGGCGGCCCGCTCCCGCTCGGCCGCGGTGGCCGCCTCACGGGCCGCGCTCAGCGCGGCCTCGGCGTCGGCGAGCGCACGGCGGGCCTCCTCGTGCCGCTCCGCGAGCTCCGCGTCGCCCGCGTCGAGCCCGTCGACCTCCGCCTTGAGCTGCTCGTACTCCTCCTGGGCCGTGACCGCCCGCTCCTGGGCCTCGTCCCGGGCGAGCGCGAGCCGGTCGATCTCGGCCTGCGCGGACGCGGCCCGGGACCGGGCGGCGTTGACCTGCCCGCCGAGCCGGGCGAGGCCCTCGCGGCGGTCGGCGATGGCCCGCGCCACGTCCTTCAGGCGCCGCTCCTCGGCGGCGAGCTCCCGTTCGAGCTCGGCGCGGTGCGCGACCGTGTCGTCGAGGGCGCCCTTGGCCGCTTCGAGCGCGGCCTCCAGCTCCGCCTCCTGCTCACGGACGCGCGCTGCCTCGCGCTCCATGTCCTCGGGGTCGCGCCCGCGCCGCTCCTCGGCGGGCGCGGAGCTTGCGCTCTTGACCCGGGCGTCGGCGAGCGAGATCGTCCCGCGCACCCGCTCGGCCAGCTGGGACAGCTCGTACCAGGTCTGCTGGGCCCGCTGGAGCCGGGGCGTGAGCCGCCGTACCTCGTCCTCCAGGGCCGCCTCGCGCTGGAGCGCCGTCTTCAGCTCGGCCTCGGCGGCCTCCTTGCGGGCCTTGAGCGCGGCCTCGTCGGCGACCTCCGCGGTCAGTGCCTCGCGCAGCCGTACGAGGTCGTCGGCGAGCAGCCTGAGGCGGGCGTCGCGCAGGTCGGCCTGGATGACGGCGGCCCGGCGCGCGACGGCGGCCTGCCGGCCGAGGGGCTTGAGCTGGCGGCGCAGTTCGTCGGTGAGGTCCTGCACGCGCGCGAGGTTGGCCTGCATCGCGTCCAGCTTCCGCAGCGCCTTCTCCTTGCGCTTGCGGTGCTTGAGGACGCCCGCGGCCTCCTCGATGAAGGCCCTGCGGCCCATGGGGTCGGCGTGCAGGACGGAGTCGAGCTGGCCCTGCCCGACGATGACGTGCATCTCGCGGCCGATGCCGGAGTCGGAGAGCAGCTCCTGGATGTCGAGGAGGCGGCAGGTGTCGCCGTTGATCTGGTACTCGCTGCCGCCGTTGCGGAACATGATCCGCGTGATGGTGACCTCGGCGTACTCGATGGGCAGGGCGCCGTCGGAGTTGTCGATGGTCAGGGACACCTCAGCCCGGCCGAGCGGCGGCCGCCCGGTGGTGCCGGCGAAGATGACGTCCTCCATCTTGCCGCCGCGCAGCGACTTGGCCCCCTGCTCACCCATGACCCAGCTGAGCGCGTCCACGACGTTGGACTTGCCGGAGCCGTTCGGTCCGACGACGCAGGTGATGCCCGGCTCGAACTTCAGCGTCGTGGCCGACGCGAAGGACTTGAAACCACGCAGTGTCAGGGCCTTGAGGTGCACGCCGCTGGACTCTACCTGTCGCTGTCCGTTTCACCCATGAAGATGCAGGGCACATCAGACGGTAAAGGAATCGGGTGACGACCGGGCAAGAAAGAAGGGACGCCGAGGCGTCCCTTGCAAATCTCTTCGTTGAACCGGTTGAACGGACTTGTTGAACCGGGCTTGTTGTCTCAAGCGGCTGTTACGGACAGCCTGACCATGCACGGCGAGTGCCAGGGTGCGTTGCGGTACCCGGGCACCCGGGGGATGCGTACGGTGCCCCGCGGGCGGGGCTCAGGCCTTGTGAGGGTCAGGTGAGCGCAGGCTCCGCCGTGGGTACGTCGATGCTCTCCAGGAGCGATTCGTGAGAAGCGGCAGCCGTCAGCGCGTCGTTCTCGGCCTGGATCCTGCCGAGCTCGGATTCCAGGTCCTGGACGCGCTGCTGGAGCCGTCGCATCTCGGCGAGAAGTCGCGGGTCGCTGCCGCCGACGTAACCGAGAAGCGCCTTTGCCATGATGGATGGTCCTCCACACTGAGTGACCGACCGAATCGGTGTGGGTCGTGAGGGAATCGCACCCGCGGTGCTTGGCACTCTTTGGTTCTCGCTGGGTGTTACTTGGCCGTTCTCACATGCCAAACAGCTAAGGTGCGCGGGGCTTCCAGCGTCTCACCAAAAAGTTTGACGGTCAACACGATCACACCCCGTATTGACGGGCGACCGGGGGGCGCGCGGCCGTTGCAACAGCGGCGCTGCCTCTCCCTCGGACCCTGGGGGCGTGGAGATCATCCTTACTGTCGGAGCCTGCCACGGCAACCGCTTCTTGGCAACCACCAGGCCTTTCCTGTCCCGGACGGGCACCGGGGCCACACCCGCGGGCGCCCCCCGCGGCGGGTCACGGGCGGCTCGGTCAGCGAATCGCGAACGAGTCGTAGCCGCCGCGCGGAGTGTTCCAGATCTCAGTCACACCGTCGACGCGACCGGGAGTGTCGCCCTCACGCAGCCAGTCGAGGAGCTCCTGGCAACCGGCTCGTGAACCTTCGGCGACCACTTGCACACGGCCGTCGTCGAGATTGAGAGCAAAGCCACTCAGGCCCCCGATCTCCAGAGCCCTGGCCCGCGTGAACCAGCGGAATCCCACGCCTTGCACCCGGCCGCGCACCCACGCGGTGAGGCGGACTTCTTCGTTCATGACGTGCACGCTAACCGGCCAATTGCTCACGGAGCACTTCGCCCCCTTGCGCCATCGCGTACAGTCGCGACTCGACGAGCCTCACCCGTACGGGTGAGCCACGTGGACCGTCAGGACGACGCCGGGGAACATGACCGGGCGTCTGGACGAAAGGCCAGGAGATGGGACGCCACCGACGCTCCGCCGCCGGCCGCGCCGCCACCGGCCGAGCCGAGCACGCGAGCCCCTCCGACTCCCGGTACGCCGACTCCGCCGACGCCGACGCCTCCACCGCCCCCACCGGCTCCACCGCCTCCACCGGCTCCTCCTACGCCGACTCGCTCTACGACCCCGAGCTCCGCCCGCCCTCCGTGCGCGCGGGCCGCCCGCGCCCGGCGTCGCACCGGCGCAGGGGCCGGGCCGCCGCGCCCGTGCGCACCGGCCTGCTCGGCGTCTCCGCGGCCGTGGCCATGGGTGCCGTCGCGGTCGCCTCCGGGCTCGTGCCCGGCAGCTCCAACTACTCCCTGGGCGGGGGCGACGACGCGGGCGCCATCCGCTCGGCGAGCTCCCCGGCGGGCCTCGACCCGCAGGGCGGCGCGTCCGGCACCGCCGACCGCGACCGGACCGCTCCCGGCGGCGGCTCGGGCACGGGCCGCGCGGACACCCCGGCCCCCGAACCGTCGACGTCCAGCGGCGACCCGTCCGCGAAGCCGTCCCGCAAGCCGTCGTCCGAGCCGCCGAAGCGGCAGGACGGCACCGACGACGCGGCGGACACCGGCAAGGGCAAGGACGCCGGGGACACCGGGGACACCGGGGACAAGGAGCCGGGCAGGGACAAGGGCAAGGGCAAGGACGGGAAGACGCCCGCCCCGCCCCGTACGCCCGACAAGCCCGAGGAGTCGTCGGCGCCGCCGAAGCAGCCCGCCGGTGACAGCTCGCCGGAGGCCCAGGTGCTCGCCCTGGTGAACCAGGAGCGCGCCAAGGCGGGCTGCCGGCCGGTGCGCGCGGACAACGGACTCGCCTCGCTCGCCGAGGAGTTCAGCACGGACATGGCCGACCGCGGCTTCTTCGCCCACACCGACCCGGACGGCGCGACCCCGTGGGACCGCGCCGAGAAGGCCGGCATCCGGGACCTGGGCGGGGAGAACATCGCCCGCGGCCAGGCCGACGCGCGGTCCGTCATGGACGCGTGGCTGAACAGCCCCGGCCACCGCGCCAACATCCTCAACTGCGACTACAAGACCCTGGGCGTCGGTGCGCACTTCGCGCCGGGCGGCCCGTGGTGGACGCAGGACTTCGGCTTCTGACCTGCCGTTACCTGCTGTTTCCTGCCGGTGGCTGCTGTTGTGCCGTCAGCTGCCGTGGAGTTCAGGCGGCGACGGGGGCGGTGGCCGCGCGGCCCGCGGTGAGGACGCGCGCGGTCTCGGTGACGCGGCGGCCCAGGTGTTCGGCCGTGGCGATGTCCGCCTTGTGCACGGCTTCCGGGCCCTCGTCGGAGTTGGTCTGGGCCGCGGCACCGGAGAAGAAGCCCAGGCGGTTGAGGTCGTTCTCGGAGCCCTCGGAGGAGTTCCAGCCCGGGAACAGACCCAGGTTCACCCAGTGCATGCCCTGCTGCGCGGCCAGCGTCTGGAAGTACTGGAGGGTGTGCAGCTTGTCGCCGCTCTTGGAGGCCGAGTTGGTGAAGCCCGCGGCGAGCTTGTCCTGCCAGGCACGGGTGAACCAGCGCTTGGACGTGGCCTCGGCGAAGACGTGGAAGGCGCCCGACGCGGTGCCCATGTAGGTGGGCGAGCCGAAGATGATCGCGTCGGCCGCGTCCAGGGTCTCCCACTGGGCCTCGGTGATCTCGTCGACCTTGATCAGGTGCGTGGTGGCGCCGGCTTCCGCGGCACCGGCCTGGACGGCCTCGGCGACGACCTGGGTGTGACCGAAGCCGGAGTGGTAGGCGATGGCGACGACAGGGCTGGACATGGGGACGTACTCCTCTGCTGGGCAGGTGCGCTCATGGCGACGGAGCACAGGTGCTCGCCGCTGCACAAAAGGAAAGCACTAACTTTTGGTTAGCGCAAACTCATGCACAGCGCTGCGGCGGAGTACGCTGGTGGTATGGACTCTCCCGCACGCCCCGAGGACGCCGTGGACACCGACCTGGCGTACAACGTGTTCGCCCGCAGCTGCCCGTCCCGGGCCACGCTGGAGCACGTCACCGGACGCTGGGGCGCGCTGACGCTCGGCGCGCTGCACGACGGCACGTTCCGGTTCAACGAACTGCGCCGTCGCGTCGACGGCGTGAGCGAGAAGATGCTGTCGCAGACGCTGCACGCCCTGGAGCGGGACGGCCTGGTGCACCGCGAGGCGCAGCCCACCAACCCGCCGCGCGTGGACTACCGGCTCACCCCCCTCGGCGGGCAGATCGCCGAGCGCCTGCTGACCCTCATCCACTTCGTGGAGGGAAGCCAGGACGCCGTGCTCGCGGCGCAGCGCGACTACGACGACCGCGAGAGCCGCGGCGGGCGCTGACAGCGCGGGCAGAAGTAGCTGGAGCGGTTCATCCAGGGCCGCCGCCGGATCGCCGTCCCGCAGCGGCGGCACGGCTCGTCCTCGCGGCCGTACGCGTCCAGGGAGCGGTCGAAGTACCCGGACTCGCCGTTCACATTGACGTAGAGGCTGTCGAAGCTGGTGCCGCCGACGGCGAGCGCCGCGTTCATCACGTCCCGTACGTGGCCGAGGAGTTCGGCCGTGCGGGGCCGGGTGAAGGTGGCGGTCGGCCGCTCGTAGTGGAGGCCCGCGCGCCACAGCGCCTCGTCGGCGTAGATGTTGCCGACGCCGCTGATCAGCGACTGGTTCAGGAGCGCCCGCTTGATGGTGCTGCGGCTGCGGCGCAGGGCCTGGTGGAAGGCCTCGTCGTCGAACCGCTCGTCCAGCGGGTCGCGCGCGATGTGCCCGATGACGTCGGGGAGCCCGTCCTCAGTCGTGTCGTGCAGCGAGAGGCCGCCGAAGGTCCGCTGGTCGACGAAGCGCAGCTCGGTGCCCACGGAGTCGGCGAAGCGGACCCGGATCCTCAGGTGCTTCTCGTCCGGGGCCTGCTGGGTCTTGACCAGGAGCTGCCCGCTCATCCCGAGGTGCGCGAGCACGGCGGTGCCGGTGTCCTCGACCGGCAGCCACAGGTACTTGCCGCGGCGGCTCGGCGCCCCGATGCGCTGTCCTTTGAGGCGGTACGCGAAGTCATCGGCGCCGGCGAGGTGGCGCCGCACCGCGCGCGGGTGCAGGACCTCCACATCGGCGACGGTCCGCTGGGCCACCCACCGCTCGAGCCCCCGCCGCACGACTTCGACCTCGGGCAACTCGGGCATGTTCTCCTCCGGAGGGGTGAGCGGTACACGAAACGCCCGCCCCGGCCGGAGAACGGCCGGGGCGGGCGCACAGCACTACGTCAGGCGGAAGCCGCGTCCGAAGCCGAACCCTCGGCCTTGGCCCGCTCGTCCGCCGCGGAGCGGATCGCCCGCCACGCGGCCTCGGCGGCCTGCTGCTCCGCTTCCTTCTTGCTGCGGCCGGTGCCGGTGCCGTACGAGACGCCTCCGACGCGGGCGGCAGCAGTGAAGGTCTTCTCGTGGTCGGGTCCGCTCTCCGTGACAAGGTACTCGGGCACGCCGAGGCTCTCCGTCGCGGTGAGCTCCTGGAGGCTGGTCTTCCAGTCCAGGCCCGCCCCGAGGTTCGAGGACTTCTCGATCAGCGGGTCGAAGAGCCGGTGCACCAGCTCGCTCGCCGCTTCGAGTCCCCGGTCCAGGTAGACCGCACCGATCACCGCTTCGAGGGTGTCAGCGAGGATCGACGCCTTGTCCCGGCCGCCCGTGCCCTCTTCGCCCCGGCCGAGCCGGATGAAGGAGCCGAGATCGAGCCCGCGGCCCACCTCCGCCAGCGCACGCGAGTTGACCACCGCGGCCCGCAGCTTGGCCAGCTGGCCTTCGGGCAGGTCGGGGTGGGTGCGGTACAGCGTGTCCGTGACGACGAGACCGAGCACGGAGTCCCCGAGGAACTCAAGGCGCTCGTTCGTCGGCAGGCCGCCGTTCTCGTACGCGTACGAACGGTGGGTGAGCGCACGCACCAGAAGGGCGGACTCGAGCTGATAGCCGAGCCGCCCTTCCAGAAGCGTGTGGGACGAGGCTGCGTTGTTGCTGTCTGCCTGCATCTTGGCGTCATCCGCCTTCTTTGGGCTAGACACAGCGCCTCTCACCAGCCGCTCAGACCTCGAGGACCTGACGCTTGTTGTAGGTGCCGCAGCTCGGGCACGCGATGTGCTGCTGCTTCGGCTCCTGGCAACGCTCACACGAAACCAGGGGGGTGACCGCAGCCTTCCACTGCGACCGGCGGTGGCGCGTGTTGCTGCGCGACATCTTCCGCTTCGGAACAGCCACGGCTACTTCTCCTGCTTCTCGTCGACGCCCGCTTCGGCGCCGCTCATCTCGTCCTTCTCGCCGCCCTTGGCGGATTCGGCGAGTCCCTGCAGTGCCGCCCAACGGATGTCGACGGCGTCGTGGTGGTGGTCCGGGTCGTCCGCGAGCCGCACTCCGCATTCGGAGCACAGGCCTTCACAGTCGTCCTGGCACACCGGCTGCATCGGCAGTGCGAGCACCACCGCATCGCGCAGCACGGGCTCGAGGTCGAACATGCCGTCCTCAAGAAAGAGCCTGTCCTCGTCTTCCTCGGCGTCGTCGGCCGGTTCCGCGGTGCGGCCCCGGTCGTCGGCGTCAGGGTACGAGAACATCTCCTGGAAGTCCGCGTCGAGCTCGAGCTCGAGCGGCTCCAGACACCTTACGCACTCCCCCTCGGCCGATGCACGGGCGGTGCCTGTGACAAGCACCCCTTCCATGACCGACTCCAGGCGGATCTCAAGATCGACCGGCGCGCCTTCCGGCACGCCCACGACACCGTCGATGCCGAACGGCGACGGGGCGCCGGGGGCGTCGATGGTGCGGGTCACCCGCTGCAGCGCACCGGGACGCCGACCCAGCTCGTGCGTGTCGAACACGAGGGGGTTGCGGTGGTCGAGGCGCGTGCTCAGGGCTTTTCCTGCTTTCGAATCCTGGGGGTTCAACAAGGTGGCCGCCCCCTCGACGCCTCGGATCTGCGGCTTCGGCGGGCAGCACGGATCGCGGACATACGCGCGACCGAAGAGCCAGGATACTGGACCTTTCGCTCACGGCCCAATCCGGTGCGCGAGCACCGGCCGGAACGGCGCTAGCGCCCCTGCTCGTACCGGCGCAGCTGCTCCGCGCTGATCATGGTGGTGTCGAAGAGGCTGGTCTCGTCGAGCACGGCGGGAGCGGAGGTCCCCTGCCCGTAGGGCTGGTGCTGCGGCTGCGGCGGCGTCCGGCCGGGGTCGTAGCCCTGCTGCTGGTACGCGTACG
The DNA here is from genome assembly GCF_042740445.1 of Streptomyces sp. NPDC059003. Taxonomy (NCBI): domain Bacteria; kingdom Bacillati; phylum Actinomycetota; class Actinomycetes; order Kitasatosporales; family Streptomycetaceae; genus Streptomyces; species Streptomyces sp. NPDC059003. The sequence goes on from NZ_JBHYJH010000017.1 coordinate 21,295, forward strand.
GGTCCTGCTGGTAGCCGTAGGGGTCCTGCTGGCCGTACGGCTGCTGATAGGCGTACGGGTCCTGCTGGGCGTACGCGTCCTGGCGGCCGTACTGGTCCTGCTGGGGCTGCTGGTCGTACGGGTCCTGCCGGTCGTAGGCGTACGGGTCCTGCTGGGGCGCCGGCGGGGCGTACGGCTCCTGGGCGGGGATCCGCGGAGGGGTCTGGGGGCGGGGCGGCTCGGGGGTCTCGGCGAGGTCCGCGAGGTAGTCGGCGTCCGAGGCGTGGCCCTTGGCGGTGGGCGCGCCGAGCTCACCGAGCTCGTCGGCGGCGGCCCTGCCCTGGAGCTTCTGGCGGCCGCGGCCGACGGCCTCCAGGGTCTTGGCGAGGACGGCCTCGAAGGCGCCGAGCTTGGCGTCGACGTACGCGTCGGCGTCGCGGCGGAGCGTCTCCGGGTCGTGGCTGCGCTCGGGGGCGTCCTCGTCCTCGTAGCCCTGCTCGTCCACGCCCGGGCCCGTGCCGAGCAGCTTTTCGCGGCCGCGGCCGACGGAGCCGAGCGTCTTGGTGAGGACGACCTCGAAGTTGGCCAGCTTGCTGTCCACGTAGTCGTCCGCCTCGGCGCGGATCTCGTCGGCCTCCGTGCGGGCGTCGGTGAGGATGCGGTCGGCCTCGTTCTGGGAGCGGCGGGCGACCTCGGTGTCGGAGATCAGCGAGCCGCGCTCGGCGTGGGCGCTCTCGATGATGCGCTCCGCCTCCTGGCGGGCCCGCTCGACCATCTGCTCACGCCCGCCGATGACCTCCTGGGCCTGGGCGAGGGAGCCCGGCAGGGCCTGGCGCACCTCTTCGAGCATCGACAGGAGGGCTGTGCGGTTGACCACGCACGAGGCGGACATGGGCATGGACTTGGCGCTGCCGACCGCCTCGACGATCTCGTCGATCTTCTTCTGCACGTCCACCGCGGGCTCGCCACTCTCTACAGGGGTTGGGGAGACGGACGTGACGACTGTAGCCCCTGATCAGCCTTTCCCGAGGCGCTTGTTGAGGGCTTCGAGCACGAGCGGGGGCACGAGGTGCGCGATGTCGCCACCCCAGGCCGCGACCTCCTTGACCAGCGAGGAGGACAGGAAGCTGTAGGTGGGGTTGGTGGGCACGAACAGGGTCTCGACGCCGGAGAGGCCGTTGTTCATCTGGGCCATCTGCAGCTCGTAGTCGAAGTCGCTGACCGCGCGCAGGCCCTTGACGATGGCCGGGATGTCGCGCTGCTTGCAGAAGTCCACGAGCAGGCCGTGGAAGGACTCGACGTGCACGTTGCCGAACTCGGCGGTGACGTCGCGGATCAGGTCGATCCGCTCGTCGATCTCGAAGAGGCCCTTCTTCGACTTGTTGATCATCACCGCGACGTACACCTCGTCGTACAGCTTGGAGGCGCGGGCGATGATGTCGAGGTGTCCATTGGTGATGGGGTCGAACGACCCCGGACAAACGGCGCGGCGCAACGGAAGTCCCTCGCTTTGTGGTTGGGTCATGGCGCGATGTCTGGTTCGTCGCACGCAGAGGCGGCGCGACCGTACCAAAACGTGCCCTCGCCGTAGCGACGGGACCTCAGTCCCTCGAACCCGTCCGGCCAGCCGAATGCGCCGCCTCTTGTACTGCGTTCAACGGTGACGAGCGCGTCGTCCGTGAGCCAGCCTCCCGAGCGGAGTGTGAGCAGGATCTCCCGAAGATCGTCGTCGCTCACGGCGTACGGCGGGTCGAGAAAGACCAGGTCGTACGGGGTCGCGGGGGTCGCCTCACGGATGATCTGGGCGGCTTTGCCCGCTCTGACCTCGGCGCCCGGCAGGGCGAGGGACGTCACGTTCTCGCGGATGGTGCGGACCGCTCGGGCGTCGGCCTCGACCAGGAGGGCGTGCCCGGCGCCCCGGGACAGCGCCTCCAGGCCGACGGCGCCGGAGCCCGCGTACAGGTCGAGGACGCGGGCGCCGTCCAGGGTGCCCTGGAAGGCCTGCCAGGTGGAGAACAGGCCCTCGCGGGCGCGGTCCGATGTGGGCCGGGTGCCGTTCCCCGGCGGGACGGCGAGGCGGCGTCCGCCGGCCACACCGGCGATCACGCGGGTCATAGGGGTCTCTGCGTCCTTCGGCTGGGGTGAGGGTGGGGGCCCGCCCTGCGGGTGGGGCCCGCCCTGCGGGTGGGGCGTGCCCCGGGGGTCGGGTGTGCCCCGGGGGCGGGGTTTCCCTTCACGATATGTCGTGCACCCCCGTCAGCCCTTGTCCAGGTACTGCTCGCGCTCGGCGTCCAGGAGGGCGTCCAGGGCGTTGCGCAGTGCGGGCAGGTGCTCCAGGTCCGGGTCCTCGGCGACCACGGCGGTGGCCTCCTCGCGGGCCGCGGCGATGATCTCCTCGTCGTCGATGACGGCGAGCATGCGCAGCGACGAGCGGACGCCGGACTGGGCCTGGCCGAGCACATCGCCCTCGCGGCGCTGCTCCAGGTCGATGCGGGAGAGCTCGAAGCCGTCGAGCGTGGACGCCACCGCGCTGAGGCGGGCGCGGGCCGGGCTCGCCTCGGGCATGTCGGTGACGAGCAGGCACAGGCCGGGCGCGGAGCCTCGGCCCACGCGGCCGCGGAGCTGGTGCAGCTGGGAGACGCCGAAGCGGTCCGCGTCCATGATCACCATGGCGGTCGCGTTCGGAACGTTCACCCCGACCTCGATGACCGTCGTGGCGACCAGGACGTGGGTCTCGCCCGCGGCGAAGCGGCGCATCACCGCGTCCTTGTCGTCGGGCTGCATGCGGCCGTGCAGGACCTCGACCTTCAGGCCCCTGAGGGGGCCGTGGGCGAGCTCCTCCGCGACGTCGAGGACGGCGAGCGGGGGCCGCTTCTCGGCGTCGTCCTCGGCGGACTTCTTCTTGGCGCCCTTCTTCGGGTCGTCCTCCTCGTCGCCGATGCGGGGGCAGACCACGTACGCCTGGTGGCCGTTCTCCACCTCCTCGCGGACGCGGTCCCACGCGCGGGCGAGGAAGTGCGGCTTGTCCTGTGCCGGGACGACATGGCTGGAGATCGGGGAGCGGCCCGCGGGGAGCTGGTCGAGGACGGAGGTCTCCAGGTCGCCGAAGACCGTCATCGCGACCGTGCGCGGGATGGGTGTTGCCGTCATGACCAGGAGGTGCGGCGTGCGCTTCTCGCCCTGGGAGTGGCCCTTGCCGCGCAGGGCGTCGCGCTGCTCCACGCCGAACCGGTGCTGCTCGTCGACGACGACCAGGCCCAGGTCGTGGAACTGGACCTTGTCCTCGATCAGCGCGTGCGTCCCGATGACGATGCCGGAGTCGCCGGTCACGAAGTCGAGCAGGGCCTGGCGGCGGGCCGCGGCGCCCATGGAGCCGGTCAGGAGCGTGACCTTCGTGGCGTGCTCGGCGCCGCCCAGCATGCCTCCCTCGGCGAGCTCCCCCATCATCTCCGTGATCGAACGGTGGTGCTGCTGGGCCAGGACCTCGGTGGGCGCGAGCATCGCGGCCTGCCCGCCCGCGTCGACGACGGCGAGCATGGCGCGCAGGGCGACCATGGTGTTGTGGGTGACAGTGAAGTGGTCAGTGACGTACGCGTGGCTCGGATGGCCGACGCTGATGCACTGGACCGGCTTCCGTCCCACGTACTCCACCGCTCGGATGCCCCGCCGGAACGTGTTGTACTTCGGCCGCGAACACGCGCGTTCGGCCTTGCGACCCAGTCTGAACGGCGGAAACTCTTCGGGCAGCGCGACCGACACGGTGAACGCGGACTTCTTCGGCCGCACCCTTGCCCGCCCGCCGAGCGAGCGCACCAGCCACGCGACGTCCTCGGCAAGCCTCAAGGACGCACTGCGGTAGGAGGGGCTCATGCCGTCGGCGTGAATCGTGCCGTCCGTGTCCATGAGGCCCTGCAGAAGTGCCAGGCGGTTCTTGATCGATGTGTTCTTGAAGGCGTCCGGGACGAACTTCTCATGGGACGACGCCCCCCACAGCGCCAGGTCTCGCAGCGCTTGGACGACCGGATTCCGCGCGCCTTCGGAACGCTCGGCGAGCTGAATCGTGAAGTCGCACCGCGAGCCGACGACAGGGACCAGCCGACACTCCGGTGCCACGGTGCGGGCTACTGCATCGCGCATCTCACCGTCGACTGTGGACAGCCGCAGACTGTGCCGGAACGAGCCGTCGCCGAGGAGCAGCCCCAGCAGATACGGGTCGAGCGGCAAGGGAGCATCGCCACCCAGATCGACGGGAGTGGCTACGGGGAGATACCACTTCGATGACCCGTCCGGCTTGAGCAGGTCGTGGCGAATCTCACGCGCCGTGATCACCTCGGGCTGCTGGCCGCGGTGCCACGCGGCGCTCGTGCCCACGATCCAGAGATGCTCGTCGTCACACTCCACGGAACTCCCGTCGGAGAGGACGACGCGCCACACATCGCGCTCCCCTTGTGGGAAGACGCCCTCGATCGCGGCGATCTCCCCGGAGGGCACGACGACCGCGTCCCCCACCTTCACGTCACCCATGCGCCGGAAGCCTGTAGGCGTCAGCACCAGTGAGTCCAAGGGCTGCGCTTTTCCGCTGCCGACCTCTCCCTGGAGGAGGCGGTGCATCGGGTGCTCCGTCGCCAGGTCCGTGAAGATCTCGTCGGAGACCCTGCGCTGGCCGTCCGTGAGCGTGAAGGGCAGCTTCGCGTCGAACGCGGCCAGGATGCCGTCCGGGCGGGGCCTGCGGGCGACCGCGGGCAGCTGGGCGTCCGCGAACCGGCGCCTGGCCAGGGCGACCTGGAGCACGAACGCCTCGTCCCACTTCAGCCGGTCGCGGGCGGCGGCGATGTCCGCCTTCGCGTGGGGGCGGTGGATCTTCAGCAGGGCCTCGGGGAGCGGGATCAGGCCGCGGCCCTCGCGCAGGGAGGGCGGCAGCGGGTCCTGGGCGTCCTTGGCGCGGTCCAGGACCGCGTCGACGGACTTGGCGATCTTCCAGGACTCCAGCTTGGCGGTGGCCGGATAGATCGGGATGAGGGCGCCGGCCCAGGAGTCGACGGCCTCGGCGGCCGCGTCGCCGTCGCCCCGCAGCAGCTCGTACGCCGGGTGGGCGAGCTGGGTCTTGCGGTTGAAGACGGAAACCTTGCCCGCGAACATCGCGCGGGTGCCGGGCAGCAGGTCCTTGTGCGGCTTGTGGATGCCGCGGCCGAAGAAGACGAGCTGGAGCTGGCCGCTGCCGTCCGTGATGGTGACTTCGAGCCGCTGGCCGCGGCCGCCGTTGAACTTCAGGATGCGGGCGCTCGCGACCTGCGCCACGACCGTGACGTGCTCGTCCAGCGGGAGGTCCGCGAGGCGGGTCAGCTCGCCGCGCTCGGCGTAGCGCCGCGGGTAGTGGTGGAGCAGGTCCCCGACCGTGTGCAGGTCGAGGTGCTCGGCCATCACCTTGGCGGTGGCTTGGCCGAGGGCGTTCTTCAGCGGTTCTTGAAGCGCTAGCACGAGATCCATTGCACACTATGGGACTGACAATGCGCTGGGGTTGCACCCCAGCGGCCCCGCGTTCGGATGGGGGCTGCGCCCCCTCTCCCCCGCCTTTCGGCGCTTCGCGCCTCGTCCTCAAACGCCGGACGGGCTTTTAGGGCCAAGGGTCACTCCACGCCGATCAGGAGGAGGGGGGACTGGGGGCCGCCTCGGTAGGTGACCGTGTCCACGGCCAGGTGGCCGTCGCGTACGTGTTGTTCCAGGTGGGCCGCCACCGGGTCGGGTACGGCTTCGCCCAGGATCAGCGTGACCATTTCGCCGCCCGCGGCCAGCATGCGGTCCAGGACCGCCGCAGCCGTGGGCTCCACCTCCGGGCCGATCACGGCGACGTCGCCGTCGATCAGGCCGAGGACGTCCCCGGCCTGGCAGATGCCCGCGGTCGTCCACGACTGCCGCTCGGCGACGGCCAGTTCGGCGTACCGGGTCGCGCCGGCCGCCGCCGTCATCGCGACGACGTCCTCGTCGAAGCGGCGGTCGGGCTCGTGCACGGCGAGCGCCGCGATGCCCTGGACCGCCGAGCGCGTGGGGATCAGGGCGACGCGTACGCCTTCGGAGCGGGCCTGTTCGGCGGCGGCCGCCGCGGTGTGGCGCAGCTCGGGGTCGTTCGGGAGCAGCACCACCTCGCGCGCGTGGGCCCGGCGCACCGCCTCGACGAGCTCGCCGCTGGCGGGCGGCTCCCCCACGCGCGTGGGCACGGTGGTCGCCCCCGCCTCGGCGTACAGACCCGCGAGGCCCTCGCCCGGCACCACGGCGACGATCCCGCGCTGGGCGCGCTCGCGCGGCGGCTTGGCGGTGCGCACGGTGTGGGCGTCGCCGACGCCGAAGTGCGTGATCCGGATGCGGTACGGCCGCCCCGCCTCGACGCCCGCCTCGACGGCCGCGCCCGCGTCGTCCACATGGACGTGGACGTTCCACAGCCCGTCGCCCCCGACGACGACGAGCGAGTCGCCGAGCGCGTCGAGGCGGGTGCGCAGCCGGGCCACGGCGGCGTCGTCGGCCTCCAGGAGGTAGATCACCTCGAAGGCGGGGCCCGACCCCTCGGCGGCGGCGCACTCCGGGGGGACGGGGGTCTCGGCAGCGGGGGTCCCAGCGGTGGGGGTCCCAGCGGTGGGGGTCCCGGTGGCGGCCGGTGCGGGATTCGTCTCGGCTCCCCGTACGGGCAGCGCCGCCACGGTCTCCCCGGAAAGAACCCCCACCAGCGCGGCAAGGACCGCCACCAGGCCCCGGCCGCCCGCGTCCACGACGCCTGCCCTGCCGAGCGCGGCCAGCTGGTCCGGGGTGGCGTCGAGCGCCGCGCAGGCGCCGTCGTACGCGGCCCGCGCCACCGTGCCGCAGTCGTCCCCGGCCTCCCCGGCGGCGTGGGCCGCGGCCTTGGCGACCGTGAGGACCGTGCCCTCCACGGGGTGCGCGACCGCCTGGTACGCGGAGTCGGCCGCCCGGGCGAGGGCGAGCGCGAGCCGCGCCCCGTCGACGTGATGCTCGTCACCGTCGGGGGCGGCCGCGAGGACCTGGGCCATGCCCCGCAGGAGCTGCGCGAGGATCGTCCCCGAGTTGCCGCGGGCCCCGATCAGCGCCCCGTGCGCCATCGCGCGCACCGTCTCGGCGAGCGAGGGCTCGGCCGGTTCGAGGCCCGTGAACACCGCGTCCACGGCCTGGGCGGCCGATTCGAGGGTCAGATAGAGGTTGGTCCCGGTGTCCCCGTCCGCGACCGGATAGACATTGATCGCGTCGATCTCCTCGCGGGCCTGCCCCAGCGCGTCCAGAGCGAGAGCGCTCCAGGCGCGGACCGCGGCAGCGTCGAGGTTCTGCGGCAACAGGTCGCCTCCTAGATAGCGTCCGGCCGGATGGCGTCCGGGATGGGAGGCAGCGTAGACCTGGGGCGGAGGGGGTGCCCGGGGCGGGCCCCGGGCGAGACATGGTAGTTTCGTTCTACCGAAGCGGTCGTTGTATGCTGCTCCGGTTGCCCGATACTCATCGGGCCGTTCCCCTGGCAACGCCACCCAGATCATCGCACTGATCCCGGCATGCCGGGTTTAACCGTAAGTGCATCTGAAGTCTTTGGAGTGACCCGTGGCTGCCAACTGCGACGTCTGCGGCAAGGGGCCGGGCTTCGGCAACAACATCTCGCACTCGCACCGCCGTACGCCCCGTCGCTGGAACCCGAACATCCAGCGCGTGCGTGCCGTGGTCGGCGGGACGCCGAAGCGGCTCAACGCCTGCACCTCGTGCATCAAGGCCGGCAAGGTCTCGCGCTGACGTAGTCTGCGCGGCCACCTGGCCGGTTACCGAAAAAGCCGGTCCCCTCGGGGACCGGCTTTTTCGCGCGCCCGCGCCCGCCCCGCACCCGCGCTACCGCCCTGCCAGAATCGGGCGAATGCGCTTCGGCATCCTCGGCCCCCTGGACATACGCACCCCCGGTGACGAACCCGTCGACCCGGGCGGACCGCGCCCCCGTGCCCTGCTCACCCTGCTCCTCCTGGACGCGGGCCGCGCCGTCTCCGTCGAGCGCCTCACCGACGGCCTGTACGGCGAGCGGCCCCCCGCGGGCGCCGCGAACGCGCTGCAGTCCCAGGTCTCCCGGCTGCGCAGGCGCCTGGGCCCCAGCGGTGCGGCCATCGAGGCCACCCCCACCGGCTACCGCTTCGCGGTCTCCCCCGACGACGTGGACGCCCACCGCTTCGAGCGCCTGGCCCGCGAAGGACGCGAGGCCCTGGCCGCCGGGGAGCCCGTACGGGCCGCCGGGCTCCTGCGGGACGCGCTCGCCCTGTGGCGGGGTCCCGCCCTCGCCGACCTGCCCGGGGCGCACGGGGCAGGTACCCGGCTCGACGAGCTGAGGACCGCCGCCGTGCAGGACCGGATCGACGCCGACCTCGCGACGGGCGGCGGCCCCGACCTCGTACCGGAGCTGCGCGAGCTGCTCGCGGCCCGGCCGCTGAGCGAGCGCCTGTACGGGCAGCTGATGCGGGCGCTGCACGCGGGCGGCCGGGCGGCCGAGGCCCTCGCGGTGTTCGAGGAGGCGCGGGGCACGCTCGCGCGGGAACTCGGCGCCGACCCGTCGGCCGAGCTCTCCGCGCTCCACCTGGAGCTGCTGCGGGGCGCGGAACCGGCCCGCAGACCGGGCGTCCCGGCACAGCTGACGCCCCTCGTGGGACGCGAGCGGGAGCTGGCCCGCATCCGGGAGCTGCTCGCGGATGGCCGCCTTGTGACGCTCACCGGTCCTGGCGGCACGGGCAAGACCCGGCTCGCCGTGGAGGCGGCACAGGAAGGGGCCGCCTCCGTAGACGTGTGCTTCGTGGAGCTGGCACCGCTCGCCGACGGCTCCCAGGTGACGTACGCGATACTCGGCGCCCTTGGAGTGCGGGACGGCTTCCACACGCGCGGGGGCGACCCTACGGAGAGGCTGCTCTCCGCTCTGGAGGGCCGCGAACTGCTGCTCGTCCTGGACAACTGCGAGCACGTGGTCGACGACGCGGCCCGCACCGCCGCGCTGCTGCTGGGCGCCTGCCCCGGGGTGCGCGTCCTGGCCACCAGCAGGGAGGCGCTCGGCATCACCGGTGAGGTGCTGTGCCCGGTGCCGCCGCTCGCGGCCGGGCCCGCGGCACGGCTCTTCGTGGAGCGGGCGAGCGCCGTACGACCGGACTTCGCGCCCCACGCGCGCGTGGCGGCCGACGGTCTCGTCGACGCGGTCTGCGCCGCCCTCGACGGCCTGCCGCTCGCCATCGAGCTGGCGGCGGCCCGCCTGCGCACCCTCACCCTCGACGAGCTTGCCGCGCGCCTGGACGACCGCTTCCGGCTCCTGTCGCGCGGGGACCGCACGAAGGCGCCGCGGCACCGGACCCTGCACGCGGTCGTCGAGTGGAGCTGGGAGCTGCTTGACGACGAGGAGCGGGAGCTTGCGCGGCGCCTGACCGTGTTCCCGGCGGGGGCGACGCTCGACGCGGTCGAGGCGGTGTGCGCGGTGCCGTATCCGGAGGACGTGCTTGCCTCGCTGGTGGAGAAGTCGTTCGTGGAGGCGGCCGACGGGCGCTACCGGATGCTGGAGACCATCCGCGCCTTCTGTGCGGGGCGGCTCGCCGAGGCGGGCGAGGAGGACCGGCTGAAGGAAGCGCACGCCGCGTACTTCCTGCGCTTCGCCGAACAGGGCGCCCCGCTCCTGCACGGGGGCGGGCAGCTGCCCTGGCTCGCCCACCTCGCCGCCGACCACGGCAACCTGGACGCGGCCCTGCGCCGCCTCACGCGCACCGATCCGCGCGCGGGCCTGCGTCTGATGGCCGCCCTGTCCTGGTACTGGCGGCTGCGCGGCCTGTACGGGGAGCGGGTCCGCCTCGCCGCCGACCTGCTCGCGGCCGTGGGGGACGACGCTCCGGACGGCCTGGTGGAGGAGTACGCCCTGTGTCTGATCAACACGGTCTCGGGCGAGGGCGACGACCCGGGTGAGGCGGACCGGCTCGACCGCGTGGACGCGCTGCTGACCTCCCTGGAGGGCCCGCTCAGGCTGCCCTTCGTGATCGTGCTGTGGTCGCTGGCGGGCGGTCCGCGCACGGCCGTGGAGGAGCAGGTGCGGGTGCAGATCGGCGGCGACTCCTGGGGGCAGGCGCTGCTGGACCTGGGCAGCGGGTTCCAAGACCTGTTCGCGGGGCGGACCGGCGCCGCGGAGGCGTCCTTCGCACGGGCCCTCGCGGGCTTCCGGGACAACGGCGACCGCTGGGGCATGGCCAACTGCCTCGACCCGCTCGCGATGTTCGCCGACTGGCGCGGCGAGCGGGACCGCGCCCTGGAGCTGATCGACGAGGGCCTGATCCACGTACGGGAACTGGCCGCCCCGGAGGAGACCGGCGACCTGCTGTACCAGCGCGCCACGGTCCTGCTGCACCAGGGGGCCCTGGAGGCGGCGGCCGAGCACTACCGGCAGGCCGGGGAGCCGGCCCGCGCCATCGGCCTGCGGGACAAGGTGGCGACCACCCTGCGCGGACTTGGTGACGTGGCCCGCCTCTCCGGAGACACGGTCCGCGCACGCGGTCTCTACGAAGAGGCCCTGCACGCGTGCGCCGCCAACTGGTTCAGCGTGACCGAGACGACGCGGATCTTCGTGGGACTCGGGCGCACGGCCCTCGCCGAGGACCGGCCCGACGAGGCGGCCGACTGGTTCGAGCAGGCCAGAGGGCTCGCCCTCGACTCCATGAGCGCCGAAGAGCTGGCCGAGACGGCCGAGGCCCTCGCGGCCGTCTCGGGCACCGCGGAGGAGGCCGCCCGGCTCCTGGGCGCGGCGGCCGGTCTGCGGGGCACGCTGATCGCCGACGATCCCGATGTCGCCCCGCTGGTGGCCGCGGTCCGGCTTCGGCTCGGCACGGCGGCGTACGCGACGGCCTTCGAGCAGGGGCGCGCGGCGCGGGAGGCGGCGGTCAGCCGACGGTAAGCCCTCGGTAAGCGGGGCCCCCGACGCTCGGGGCATGACGCAATCGACGCACGCCCAGCAGTCCGCCCGCCCCCTCGCCCACCTCACCGTCCTCGTCTCCGGCGCCAGCGTCGCGGGCCCCGCGCTCGCCCTGTGGCTCTCCCGGTACGGCGCACGCGTCACCGTCGTCGAGAAGGCGCCCGCGCTGCGCGAGGGCGGCTTCGCCGTCGACTTCCGGGGCCACGCGCACCGCACCGTCCTGCGGCGCATGGGCATCTGGGACGAGGTCCTGCGCCGCCAGACCCACATGGGCCGCCAGACGGTCGTCGACGCCGACGACCGCGAGAAGGTGGACCTCCCCGCGTTCCTGATGAGCGGCGACGTGGAGATCTTCCGCGGCGAACTCTCCAAGATCATGTACGAGCGGACCCGGGACTCCGTGGAGTACGTCTTCGGGGACTCCATCGCGCACCTGGAGCAGGACGCCGACGGCGTCGACGTCACCTTCGAGCGCGCCGCGCCCCGCCGCTTCGACCTCGTCGTGGGCGCGGACGGCCTGCGCTCGCACACCCGCCGCCTCGCCTTCGGCGACGAGTCGCACTACGTGCGCTTCCTGCACTACTACGTGGCGGGCTTCGACATGCCCAACCACCTGGGCCTCGACCGCACCTCACGCCTGTGCAGCGTGCCGGGCCGCCTCCTCGGCGTCGCCAACTACGACGGCGCCGCGGACAGGGCGGGCGCCTTCCTGGTGTTCCGGTCCGAGGAGCTCGCCTACGACCGGCACGACCTGGCGCAGCAGAAGCGGATCGTCGCCGAGCGGTTCGACGACGTGCGCTGGAAGCACGCGCCGGGCATCCTCGCGGCCCTTCAGGACGCGGACGACCTCTACTTCGACGCGATCGCGCAGGCCCATGTCGACCGGCTCTCCCAGGGGCGGGTCGTGCTCCTCGGGGACGCGGGGTACGGCGCCACCATGGGCGGCATGGGCACGGGTGCGGCGCTGGTGGGCGCGTACGTCCTGGCGGGTGAGCTGGCCCTGGCCCGCGGCGACCACCGGGCCGCCTTCGCCGCGTACGAGGCGGAGATCACCGACTTCGCGAAGGGCTGCCAGAAGACCGCGGGCAACGCGGGCCCGTTCCTCGCGCCGCCGACGGAGAAGAAGATCCGCAGCCGCGACCGGGCGTACCGGATGCTGAGCTCCCGCTTCCTCGCGGGCCTCTTCAAGCGACTCACGGAGAAGGACGCCAACGGAATCCAGCTCAAGGAGTACCCGGTCTACGAAACCCGTGCCTACGGAGACGCGGCTTGCGAACACCGTGCCTACGGAGACACGGCTGGCGAAAACCGCGCCTCCGGAGACGCGGCCTACGCAAACCGGCCCTCCGGAGACGGAGACTACGTACCGTCCCTGAACCGCCAGGCGTGATCCACCGGCCCGATCCCGCCGCCGAGTGCGAACCCGGCGGCGATCGCCCCGGTGACGTACTCCTTGGCGGCCGCCACCGCCTCCGGCACGGGCTGCCCCTTCGCCAGCTGCGCGGCGATCGCGCTGGCGAGGGTGCAGCCCGTGCCGTGCGTGTGGCGGTTGTCGTGGCGCGGTGCGCGCAGCCAGTGCTCTTCGGAGCCGTCGGTCAGCAGGTCCACCGCGTCGGCGCCGCCGGGCAGATGGCCGCCCTTGATGACGACCCACGCGGGGCCGTACGCGAGCACGGCCGCCGCGGCGCGCCGCATCCCGTCCTCGGACTCGACGCGGACGCCGGTGAGTTGGGCGACCTCGTCGAGGTTGGGGGTAGCCACGGCGGCGGTCGGAAGGAGCTTCGTGCGCACCGCGTCGAGCGCGGACGCGGCGAGCAGCGCGTCCCCGTGCTTGGACACGCCGACGGGGTCGACGACGGCGGGCGCGTCCGTGCCCCCGATCAACTCGGCGACGGCCTCGACGAGTTCGGCGGAGGCCAGCATGCCGGTCTTCACGGCCTGGACGCCGATGTCGTCGGCGACGCTGCGGTACTGGGCGCGCACCGCCTCCACCGGCAGCTCCCAGACGCCCTGCACGCCCAGGGAGTTCTGCGCGGTGACGGCCGTGAGCACGCTCATGCCGTGCGTGCCGAGCGCCAGCATGGTCTTCAGGTCCGCCTGGATCCCGGCGCCGCCCCCGGAGTCGGAGCCCGCGACCGTGAGGACCCGCGGCGGGGCACTCGTCGCGGCACTCGGCGGCGTCCTCACTCCGCGTCCCCGTTGTCCCCGAAGTGGTCCCAGCCCTTGTTGGTCCAGGGGGCGCCGTCGACCGTCACCTGGGGCATGGCCGACGGGTTGAGGACCTCGCCGATGACCTTCCAGCGCGCGGGCAGCTTCACGTCCTGCGGGAACGTCGCGACGATCGCGTGGTCCTCGCCGCCGCCGAGCACCCACTGGAGCGGGTCGACGCCGACGGCCTGCCCGATGTCGTTCATCTGCGAGGGCACGTCGACGTCGCCGGAGCGGATGTCGATGCGGACCTTGCTCGCCTCCGCGATGTGACCGAGGTCGGCGATCAGGCCGTCGCTGACGTCCGTCATGGCGGTGGCGCCGAGCCCGGCGGCCGCGGGACCCGCGTGGTACGGCGGCTCGGGCCTGCGGTGGGCCTCCACGAAGGCGCGCGGCGAGCGGAAGCCGCGGGAGAGCACGGCGTGCCCAGCGGCGGACCAGCCGAGCCAGCCGGTGACGGCGACGACGTCGCCGGGCTGCGCCCCGGCGCGCGTGACCGGCTCGTGGTTGCGCAGGTCGCCGAGCGCGGTGATGGCGACGGTGATGGTGTCGCCGCGTACGACGTCGCCGCCGACCACCGCGGCGCCCGCGACCTGGCACTCGTCGCGCAGGCCGTCCATCAGCTCCGTCGGCCAGCTCGCGGGCAGTTCGGCGGGCACGACCAGGCCGAGCAGGATCGCGGTGGGCACGGCGCCCATGGCGGCGATGTCCGCGAGGTTCTGCGCGGCGGCCTTGCGGCCCACGTCGTACGCCGTCGACCAGTCACGGCGGAAGTGCCGCCCCTCCAGGAGGACGTCGGTGCTCGCCACGACCCTGCGGTCCGGGGCGGCCACGACCGCGGCGTCGTCGCCGGGCCCGATGCGTACGGCCGGAGTTGAGGTGAGCCGCGAGGTGAGCTCCCTGATGAGCCCGAACTCCCCCAACTCGCCGACGGTGCCCTTCATGCGCGTGCTGCTCCTTCTGGCACTTCTGCCACGATTGCCACGGTCGCCGCGGTCCGCTTGCGGTCGCGAGCCGTCCCTGTCGTCGGTACGGTCGACGTGACCGTCAACCTCTGTTGTCCGTCCGCCGCGATGTGCGCGCCACAGCTCCCCCGGGTCTCCCCGTGGCGAGCGGCGACGCGGTACCGTGGCGTCCCTTCTCCCCACATGATCCTCGTGGCCGCCCTGGAGGTTCCGTGGTACAGGCGTACATCCTGATCCAGACCGAGGTCGGCAAGGCGTCGACCGTCGCCGAGCTGATCGGCAAGATCCCGGGAGTGATCCAGGCCGAGGACGTGACCGGACCCTACGATGTCATCGTGCGCGCGCAGGCGGAGACGGTCGACGAACTCGGCCGCATGGTGGTCGCCAAGGTCCAGCAAGTGGACGGCATCACCCGCACCCTGACCTGCCCGGTCGTGCACTTGTAGCCCCCGTCTACCCTTGGCCGGTGAACGTTTCCCGCCGGCTCCGCTCCCTTGTCGGGCTGCCCGCCTTCGCACTCCTGATCGCGTCCGCGGGCTGCTCCTCAACGGACGACAGCGGGACGACTGCGGTTCCCTCTCCGGACGCGGGCGTCACCGCGCTCTGCCGTGACCTGGACGGAAAACTGCCGGGGAAGGTGAGCGGGCTCTCCCGGCACGACCCGAAGCCCGCCTCGCCGCTCACCGCGGGGTGGGGCGACCCGGCGATCATACTGCGCTGCGGTGTGCCGCGACCGGCCGAGATGAACGACCCGAAGGCCGACGGCGTGAGCGTGAACGGCGTGGGCTGGCTGCTGCAGAAGCGGCCGGACGGGTCGTTCCGCTTCACCACGACGCTGCGCAAGGCGTACGTGGAGGTGGCGCTCCCCGAGGAGCGGACAGGGGACGGCGTGGGTCCGCTCACGGACTTCGCCGCCCCCATCAAGAAGACGATCCCGGAAGGCATCGCGTAGCGAAGGCACCCCCGGAGCGGGCGCCACCCCCGCTGCCGCGCGCTAGCGCAACCCCGTGGAGCGCCGCAGCGCCGCCTGGATCAGCCGGTCCACGAGCTCCTCGTAGGAGACACCGCTCTTCTCCCACATCTGCGGGTACATGGAGATCGGCGTGAAGCCCGGCATCGTGTTGATTTCGTTGATCACGAACTGCCCGTCCTCGGTGAGGAAGAAGTCCGCGCGCACGAGCCCCTCGCAGGACGTGGCGTCGAAGGCCGCGACCGCGAGCCGCTGCACCTCGGCGGTCTCCTCGGGCGTCAGCGGCGCGGGCACGATCCCGGGCGTCGAGTCGATGTACTTCGCCTCGAAGTCGTAGTAGGCGTGCGCCTGCACGGGCGGGATCTCGGCGGGCACGCTCGCGCGCGGGCCGTCCTCGAACTCCAGGACGCCGCACTCGATCTCACGGCCGCGCAGCAGCGCCTCGACGATGACCTTCGGGTCGTGCGCCTGGGCCTCCGCGATCGCCTCGTCGAGGCCCTCGAAGGAGTCGACCTTGGTGATGCCGATCGACGATCCCGCGCGCGCGGGCTTGATGAACAGCGGCCAGCCGTGCTCGCCCGCGAAGTCCGCGATCCGCGCGCGGGCGGCCTTCTCGTCGCGCTCCCACTCGCGCGGCCTGATCACCAGGTACGGGCCGACGGGAAGCCCGAAGGAGGTGAAGACCCGCTTCATGTACTCCTTGTCCTGGCCGACCGCCGAGGCGAGCACGCCGGCGCCCACGTACGGCACGCCGGACAGCTCCAGGAGGCCCTGCAGGGTGCCGTCCTCGCCGTAGGGGCCGTGCAGCATCGGGAAGACGACGTCGACCTCGCCGAGCGCCTTGGGCACCGAGCCCGGCTCGCTGTAGACGACCTCGCGGTTGCCCGGGGCGAGGGGCAGGAGGACGCCGCCGTCGGTGGACTCCGCGAGCTCGGAGACGCTCGGGACCTTGCGGTCGGTGATGGCCATCCGGTCGGGCTCGTCGGCCGTCAGTGCCCAGCGGCCGTCCGTCGTGATGCCGATGGGCAGCACGTCGTACTTGGAACGGTCGATGGCGCGCAGCACGGCACCGGCGGTGACGACGGAAATGCCGTGTTCAGAGCTGCGGCCGCCGAAGACGACGGCGACACGCGGCTTGCGGGGGCTCTGGGGGAGGTTCTCGCTGCTCATATCGCGTCGAGGGTACCCGCTGGCCCGGGCTGCGGCGGTGTGCCGCCCGCGACCGGTGGCTCAGCGCCGCTCCGGCTTGGCGCTGCGCGACATCAGTTCCTTGAGCGCGACCAGCGGCGGCGTGCCCTCGTGCACGATGCCCACGACCGTCTCCGTGATCGGCATGTCGACGCCGTGCCTGCGGGCCAGATCGAGCACGGACTCGCAGGACTTGACGCCTTCCGCGGTCTGCTTGGTGACCGCGATCGTCTCCTGCAGGGTCATGCCCTTGCCCAGGTTGGTGCCGAAGGTGTGGTTGCGCGAGAGCGGCGACGAGCAGGTGGCCACCAGGTCGCCGAGGCCCGCGAGCCCGGAGAACGTCAGCGGGTCCGCGCCCATGGCGAGCCCGAGCCGGGTGGTCTCGGCGAGCCCGCGCGTGATGAGCGAGCCCTTGGTGTTGTCGCCGAGGCCCATGCCGTCCGCGATGCCGACGGCGAGGCCGATGACGTTCTTCACGGCGCCGCCGAGCTCGCAGCCGACGACGTCGGTGTTCGTGTACGGCCGGAAGTACGGGGTGTGGCAGGCGGCCTGGAGGCGCTGGGCGACCGACTCGTCGGTGCAGGCGACGACGGACGCGGCGGGCTGGCGGGCGGCGATCTCACGGGCCAGGTTCGGCCCGGTGACGACGGCGATCCGCTCGGCGGGCGCCTTGGTGACGTCCTCGATGACCTCGCTCATGCGCATCGCGGAGCCGAGCTCGACGCCCTTCATCAGGGAGACGAGGACGGTGTCGGGCGCGAGCAGCGGCGTCCAGTCGGCGAGGTTGCCGCGGAGCGTCTGGGACGGCACGGCGAGCACGGTGAAGTCGGCGCCGTCGGCGGCCTCGGCGGGGTCGGTCGTGGCCCGCAGGGTGCGGGGCAGCTCGACGCCCGGCAGGTAGTCCGGGTTGGTGCGGGTGGAGTTGACCGCGTCGGCGAGCTCGGCGCGGCGGCCCCACAGGGTGACGTCGCAGCCGGCGTCGGCGAGGACCATGCCGAAGGCCGTCCCCCACGAGCCGGATCCGAAGACGGCCGCCTTCAGGGATCGGGTCACTTGCTCTCCTCCGCGCTGCCCTCGTGCCGCGTCGAACCGCTCTCGCGCTCCGCCGAACTGCCTTGCCCCGTAAGGCCGCCCGCCTCTTCGGCACCGCTGTCGGCGGCGGCCTCCCTGGCCTTGCGGCGCTGTGCGATCCGCGCCTCACGCGGGTCGTAACGCTTCTGCGGGGCCTGCTCGCCGCGCAGTTCCTCGAGGAGCGCGGTGATGGCCGCCATGATGGCCTCCGTGGCCTCCTTCAGGAGGTCGGGGGTCATCTCCTTGTCGTAGAAGCGCTCCAGGTCCACCGGCTCTCCGGCCAGGACGTGGTGCGTCTTGCGCGGCAGGATCTCGGGCTTCTTCGCGTACGGCGGCAGGACGTGGTTGGCGCCCCACTGGGCCACCGGGATGACCGGGCGCTTGGTCTGCAGGGCCACGCGCGCGACGCCGGTCTTGGCCGTCATGGGCCACAGGTCCGGGTCGCGGGTGAGGGTGCCCTCGGGGTAGAACGCGACGCATTCGCCGCGCTCGACCGCGTCGATGGCGGCCCGGAACGCGCTGAGGGCGTCGGTGGTCTCGCGGTAGACCGGGATCTGCCCGGTGCCGCGCATGACCGCCCCGACGAAGCCCTTCTTGAAGAGGCCGTGCTTGGCGAGGAATCGCGGCACCCGTCCGGTGTTGTACTGAAAGTGGGCGTACACCAGCGGGTCGAGATGCGAATTGTGGTTCACGGCGGTGATAAAACCGCCGTCGGCCGGAATGTTCTCCATTCCCCGCCAGTCCCGCTTGAACAGAACCAACAGCGGCGGTTTGCAGATCACCGCCGCCAGGCGGTACCAGAAGCCGATTCTGCGGCGGGACACTCGGACACCTTCCTCCATGAGCCTGGTCGGCCGCACAAGTGTCGCCCCAGGCTGCCGTCCTGTCGAGAACACCGTACGCCCACGCGTCCGCCACCACCGCCCCCGCAGGCCGCCACCAAGCCTCTGACCGGCCGATTCACACACCCCGGCCCCCGGCGGCCCGCTCCTCGCGGGCCACAATGGGCCCCGACGCGAAGGACGGAGCGCCCGTGCAGTGGACCCTGGTGATACCGCTCAAACCCCTGGCGCGGGCCAAGAGCAGGCTCATCCCGGCCGCGGGCGACGAACTGCGCCCCGCGCTCGCCCTCGCGTTCGCACAGGACACGGTGGCCGCCGCGCTCGCCTGCGCCGCGGTGCGCGATGTGGTGGTCATCACGGACGACGCCCGCGCGAGCCGCGCCCTGGCCGCCCTCGGCGCCCGCACCGCCCCCGACACGCCACGGTCCGGCCTCAACGCCGCCCTGGCCCACGGAGCGGCATTCATACGCGGCAGCAGGCCCCAGGCTCCCGTCGCGGCCCTGAACGCCGATCTGCCGGCCCTGCGCCCCCGAGAATTGACCCGGGTCCTCGACGGCGCCGCCGAATTCCCCCGGTCGTTTCTCCCCGATGCCGCCGGAATCGGGACCACGCTCCTGACCGCGGCCCCGGACACGGAATTGCTCCCCCAATTCGGCACCGATTCCCGCGCCCGGCACACGGCGTCCGGAGCCGTGGAACTCGCGCTCACCGGCGTCGGTTCCGTACGCCAGGACGTGGACACCGGCGACGACCTGCGGGCCGCGCTCGCCCTCGGCGTGGGCCCGCGCACGGCCGCCGTGGCCGCGGGGCTCCTGATACCGGACTGAGTAGGCTTCCCCCATGCAGGCGACCGCGTACACGTACGACCCCGACACCCGCACCGGCAGCGTGCTCCTCGACGACGGCACGCCCGTGCCGTTCGACGCCCCCGCGTTCGACGCGGGCGGCCTGCGGTTGCTGCGCCCGGGGCAGCGCGTCCGCATCGAGGTCGACGGCGGGGGCAGCGGGAGCGGCGGGGGCACGGACCGCCGGATCACGCTGGTGACGCTGCAGACGTTCTGAGCCCGGCTGGTTCCGGCTGGCTCCGCCTGATTCCGGGCACGCACGCCGCGGGCCGGGCTCCCCGAGGGGAGCCCGGCCCGGCGCGTGAGTGCCCCAGTGCCCTTAGCGCTTGCGGGCAGTGGTCTTCTTGGCGGTGGTCTTGCGCGCCGTGGACTTCTTGGCGGGCGCCTTCTTGGCCGTGGCCTTCTTCGCGGGCGCCTTCTTGGCGGCGGCCTTCTTGGCCGTGGTCGCCTTCTTCGCCGGCGCGGCCTTCTTGGCCGTCGTGGTCTTCTTGGCGGCCGCCTTCGTGGCGGTCTTCTTGGCCGTGGCCTTCTTCGCCGTCGTCGCCTTCTTGGCGGCGGTGGCCTTCTTCGCCGTGGTCTTCTTGGCGGTGGCCTTCTTGGCCGTGGTCGCCTTCTTCGCCGGCGCGGCCTTCTTGGCGGTGGTCGCCTTCTTGGCCGCCGCCTTCTTGACGGTCGAACGGGTGGAGGTGCCGCCCGACAGGCTGCCCTTCGGCGCCTTCTTGACCGCGACGTCGTTCTTCGGGAGCTTCTTCGAGCCGCTCACCAGGTCCTTGAAGCCCTGGCCCGCGCGGAAGCGCGGCACCGAGGTCTTCTTGACCCGGACGCGCTCCCCGGTCTGCGGGTTGCGGGCGTACCGGGCCGGACGGTCGACCTTCTCGAACGAGCCGAAGCCGGTGACCGAAACCCGGTCACCGCCGACGACGGCACGGACGATGGCGTCCAGAACCGCGTCCACGGCGTCGGCGGCCTGCTGCCGGCCACCGACCTTGTCGGCAATCGCTTCTACGAGCTGCGCCTTGTTCACGTCTTCCCCTTCGGAGACATTGCCTGAAGCGAATGCGCCAGGCTTTTTCGCACGTTAGGCAGATATATACCGCAAATCAAACACGAAACGGGCTAATCACCCTTGTGCCGCAACGTTCTGGACTCTCGAGGAGTTCCTCGAAGGCCCGTTGGGGCTTGATGCTCAGTCGTCTTCGGGGATTCGGCCCTCGACGCCCTCGTCGAGGTCTGCCATCAATCGCTCCAGACGCCTTGCCGCATCGGCGAGATCGTGTTTGGCCGCGGCCGTAATGACCAGCAGCTTCCGGGTCAGCGCCATCCGTACGCCCTCCGGGACTTGCAGTGCGCGCACTCGGGAGTGCGCTTCCTTCAGCCGGTCCGCGACGAGTCCGTAGAGCTCGAGTTGGTCGTCGCGTCCCATGCACCGATTGTGCCATCTGGGGCGAGTTGTCGCCTCCGCAGGGGGTAACTACCCTCCTCGGGCGCCTTCCTGAGGATACCTGCACTCCTCGGGTGCAAGGGGATTTCCAGCCTCTTCTTCCCCTCGGATCAAGGCAGTTGGGACCACCCGTTCAGGTCATCCGGGCCATTTCGGAGGCAGACACAGATGTACCCCCAACCGTCCACGATTGGGGGTACATCGGATGCGGGCGGGGCCCGCGGAGGGTCCGCGAGGGGGTGTCAGACCCGTGCCGTGCTCGGCTTGTGGGCGGGGCGCCCGGACTCGTACGCGGCGATGTCGGCCTCGTTCTGGAGCGTGATGCTGATGTCGTCCAGTCCGTTCAGGAGCCGCCAGCGGGCGTTCTCGTCGAGCTCGAAGTCCGCCGTGACGCCCTGGGCGCGGACTTGGCGATCGTGCAGGTCAACGGTGATCTCGGCGGTCGGGTCCGCCTCCGTGAGCTCCCAGAGGGCGTCCACCGTCTTCTGCTCGAGAACCACGGTGAGCAGGCCGTTCTTGAGCGAGTTGCCGCGGAAGATATCGGCGAAACGGGCGGAGATGACGGCCTTGAAGCCGTAGTTCTGCAGCGCCCAGACGGCGTGCTCGCGCGAGGATCCTGTGCCGAAGTCGGGGCCCGCGACCAGCACGGTGGCGCCCTGGCGCTCGGGCTGGTTGAGCACGAACTCGGGGTCCTTGCGCCAGGCCTCGAAGAGCCCGTCCTCGAAGCCGTCGCGGGTGACCTTCTTGAGCCAGTGGGCGGGGATGATCTGGTCGGTGTCGACGTTGCTGCGGCGCAGCGGGACGGCCCGTCCTGTGTGCGTGGTGAAGGCTTCCATGGCTGATCAGACTCCGGCGGTCGCGGGGGTGTCGGTGAGGTCGGCGGGCGAGGCGAGGTGGCCGGTCACCGCGGTGGCGGCGGCCACCTGGGGGGACACCAGGTGGGTGCGGCCGCCCTTGCCCTGCCGGCCCTCGAAGTTGCGGTTGGAGGTGGACGCGGAGCGCTCGCCGGGCGCCAGTTGGTCGGGGTTCATGCCGAGGCACATCGAGCAGCCCGCGTGCCGCCATTCGGCGCCTGCGGCGGTGAACACCTTGTCAAGACCCTCCTCCACGGCCTGCAGGGCGACCCGCACCGAGCCGGGCACCACCAGCATCCGTACGCCGTCGGCGACTTTGCGCCCCTCGACCACGGCGGCCGCCGAGCGCAGGTCCTCGATGCGGCCGTTGGTGCACGAGCCTACGAAGACGGTGTCGACCTTGATGTCCCGCAGCCGCTGTCCGGCGCTCAACCCCATGTACTCCAGGGCCTTTTCGGCGGCGAGGCGCTCCGAAGCGTCCTCGTACGAAGCCGGGTCGGGGACGTTGGCGGACAGGGGCAGGCCCTGGCCCGGGTTGGTGCCCCAGGTGACGAACGGCGACAGGGACGCGGCGTCGATGTAGACCTCGGCGTCGAAGACGGCGTCGTCGTCGGTGCGCAGGGTCCGCCAGTACGCCACGGCGGCGTCCCAGTCCTCGCCCTGGGGGGCGTGGGCGCGGTCCTTGATGTACGCGAAGGTCGTCTCGTCCGGGGCGATCATCCCGGCCCGGGCGCCAGCCTCGATGGACATGTTGCAGATGGTCATGCGGGCTTCCATCGACAGCCGCTCGATGGCGGAGCCGCGGTACTCCAGGACGTAGCCCTGGCCGCCGCCGGTGCCGATCTTCGCGATGATGGCGAGGATCAGGTCCTTGGCGGTGACGCCGTCGGGCAGTTCGCCGTCGACGGTGATGGCCATGGTCTTGGGCCGGGCCATCGGCAGCGTCTGGGTGGCGAGGACGTGCTCGACCTGGGAGGTGCCGATGCCGAACGCGAGGGCGCCGAACGCGCCGTGCGTGGAGGTGTGGGAGTCGCCGCAGACCACCGTCGTGCCCGGCTGGGTCAGTCCCAGCTGGGGGCCCACCACATGGACGACGCCCTGCTCGACGTCGCCGAGCGGGTGCAGGCGGACGCCGAACTCGGCGCAGTTCTTGCGCAGCGTCTCCAGCTGGGCCCGCGAGACGGGGTCCGCGATGGGCTTGTCGATGTCGAGGGTCGGGGTGTTGTGGTCCTCGGTGGCGATGGTGAGGTCGAGCCGCCGCACCTTCCGGCCCGCCTGCCGGAGGCCGTCGAACGCCTGGGGGCTGGTCACCTCGTGCAGCAGGTGCAGATCGATGAAGAGGAGGTCGGGCTCGCCTTCGGCGCGCCGGACGACGTGGTCGTCCCAGACCTTCTCCGCGAGTGTCCTACCCATCGCTTTCCCTCCGACCGGCGTCACGCGCCGACCCAACTAGAGAATGAGTTCGCCGACGTCGGCCTCCTCAGCACGCATGCCGGACGTCGGTCGCGTATCCGTTGGTCCGCGGATCGCTTCTCCAGGGTGGCGGGTTCCTGGGATTTTTGAACTTGCGTTTCACAGAGTGAGACGCGAGTATCGTTTCATGGACAACTCTAGCGGCGTAGGCGTTCTGGACAAGGCAGCCCTTGTCCTGAGCGCTCTGGAGTCCGGTCCGGCCACCCTCGCCGGGTTGGTCGCGGCCACCGGGCTCGCACGACCCACGGCACATCGTCTCGCCGTGGCTCTGGAACACCACCGGATGGTGGCGCGGGACATGCAGGGCCGTTTCATCCTCGGCCCGCGCCTCGCCGAGCTGGCCGCGGCGGCGGGCGAGGACCGCCTGCTCGCGACGGCGGGCCCGGTGCTCACGCATCTGCGGGACGTGACGGGCGAGAGCGCGCAGCTCTACCGCCGCCAGGGCGACATGCGCATCTGCGTCGCCGCGGCGGAGCGCCTCTCGGGCCTCAGGGACACGGTCCCGGTCGGCTCGACGCTCACGATGAAGGCGGGCTCGTCGGCGCAGATCCTGATGGCCTGGGAGGAGCCGGAGCGGCTGCACCGGGGCCTGCAGGGCGCCCGCTTCACGGCGACGGCCCTGTCCGGCGTACGGCGCCGGGGCTGGGCGCAGTCGATCGGTGAGCGGGAGCCGGGGGTGGCGTCGGTGTCGGCGCCGGTGCGCGGCCCGTCGAACCGGGTGGTGGCGGCGGTGTCGGTCTCGGGCCCGATCGAGCGCCTGACGCGGCACCCGGGGCGGATGCACGCCCAAGCGGTGATAGACGCGGCGAGCCGCCTGTCGGACGCGCTGCGCCGCTCCAACTAGCCGCCCTCCGCACTCGGACGCACGGCGCGCCCCGCTCCTCGCCCGCGGCTCCAACGCCGCAGCCGCGGGCAGGAGTTGGAGGCGCGCCGACCTGCACCGCCAACGGGCGACAACAAGAAAGGGCCCTCCCCGCGTGGGGAGGGCCCTGCTCGTACCCCCGACCGGATTCGAACCGGCGCTACCGCCTTGAGAGGGCGGCGTGCTAGGCCGCTACACAACGGGGGCTAGCTGGTGCTGCTGTACTGCGCTGGGCTACCAGGACTCGAACCTAGAACAAAGGAACCAGAAACCTTCGTGTTGCCAATTACACCATAGCCCATAGGTGGTCTAGACCAGACCACAGTACCCCCGACCGGATTCGAACCGGCGCTACCGCCTTGAGAGGGCGGCGTGCTAG
>NZ_JBHYJH010000017.1:45425-80849 GCF_042740445.1 Streptomyces sp. NPDC059003
GCCGCTACACAACGGGGGCCCTAGCGATCCTGCATTGAAGTCAGCGGGTGCGACCCAGACTGTCCTCACGGGAAGGATCTGTACCCCCGACCGGATTCGAACCGGCGCTACTGCCTTGAGAGGGCAGCGTGCTAGGCCGCTACACAACGGGGGCTTTGCGGACAGGATCCGCGGTGCAGATGAGCTCTGCGAGCTGGCCTACCTGGACTCGAACCAAGACTAACTGAACCAGAATCAGTCGTGCTGCCAATTACACCATAGGCCACCGGAACGCAACCCCCGAGGGGGATTTTGTTCGGCTTGCGCTTCCCGGCCGGACCTTTCGGCCCTCTCGGGCGGCGCAGGAAGAACATTACCCGAAGGTGGACGGCGCTCCAAAACGGGTATCCGGACACAGCAGCGCGGGCAGCTCCGTGAGGCGCGTGATGCGGTGGATGCCCGACGGGCCTTCCTGGGCCGCGCCGTTGCGGTCGAGCCAGATGCCGAGCAGACCCGCGTCGCGGGCGCCGCGGGCGTCGATCTCCGGCTGGTCACCGACGTACGCGATCTCCTCGGGCGCGAGCTCCAGCCGCGCGCAGACGGCGTGGAAGGCCTCGGGCGCGGGCTTGGCGACGCCGAGCTCGGCCGCGCACAGGACGGCCTCGAAGCGGTCGCGTACGCCGAGGGCGCGCAGCTTGGGGTCCTGCACCCCGTGGGAGGAGTTGGAGAGGACCGCGTGCCGGAAGCCGTCGGCGAGGGCGTCGAGGGCCGGGAGGGTGTCGGGGAAGAGGGACCAGGCGGCCTCGTAGTGGGTGCGGTAGCGGCCGAACCAGGCGTCGGCCTCGGCGTCGTCGAGCGCGGCGCCCAGGAAGTCGCGTACGCGGTCCCGACGCTGGGCGTCGAAGCCCACCTCACCGGCGCCGAAGCGGGCCCAGTGCCGCTCGGTGACCTCTTTCCAGAGGGCGAGGGCGCGCTCCGCCGTGCCGTATCTGGCGAGGGCGCCCTCCGCGGCGAGGTGCTCGCGGATGCCGACGGTGTCGGCGGTCGCGTAGTCGAAGATCGTGTCGTCGATGTCCCAGACCACGGCTTTGATCGGCATGGGGCGAATGTACGGCGAAGGGCCCGGGAGCCGATACGGCTTCCGGGCCCTTCGTGGGGTGCCTGTGCGCACCCGTGCGCGGGGTTACGCGGTCAGCTTCGCCAGCGCCGCGTCCACGCGGGCGAGGGTGCGGTCCTTGCCCAGGATCTCCAGGGACTCGAAGAGGGGCAGGCCCACCGTGCGGCCGGTGACGGCGACGCGGACCGGGGCCTGGGCCTTGCCGAGCTTCAGGCCGTGCTCCTCGCCGGCGACCAGGACGGCCTCCTTGAGGGACTCGGGGGACGACCAGTCGGCCGCCTCCAGCTTGGCGCGGGCCGTGCGCAGGAGCGCGTCGGAGCCCTCCTTCATGGCCTTGGTCCAGGAGGCCTCGTCGAAGACCGGCTCCGGCAGGAACAGGAAGTCGACGTTGTCCGTGATCTCGGAGAGGACCTTGAGGCGGGTCTGGGCGTGCGGCGCGATGGCCTCCCAGACCGCCGTGTCGAAGTCCTCGGGCGCCCAGGGGGCGTGCGGGGCCTTCAGCCAGGGCTCGCAGGCCGCGGCGAACGCCTTCACGTCCAGCATGCGGATGTGGTCGGCGTTGATCGCCTCGGCCTTCTTCAGGTCGAAGCGGGCCGGGTTGGAGTTCACGTCGGCGAGGTCGAACTTCGCGATCATCTGCTCGATCGTGAAGACGTCCTGGTCGGCGGAGAAGGACCAGCCGAGCAGGGAGAGGTAGTTCAGCAGGCCCTCGGGCAGGAAGCCGCGCTCGCGGTAGAGGTTCAGGCTGGCCTGCGGGTCGCGCTTGGAGAGCTTCTTGTTGCCCTCGCCCATGACGTACGGCAGGTGGCCGAACTGCGGGATCTCCTTGGCGACGCCCAGCTCGATCAGCGCCTTGTAGAGCGCGATCTGGCGCGGGGTCGAGGAGAGCAGGTCCTCGCCGCGCAGGACGTGGGTGATCTCCATCAGGGCGTCGTCGACCGGGTTGACCAGCGTGTACAGCGGGGCGCCGTTGGCGCGGACGATGCCGTAGTCGGTGACGTTCTCGGCCTGGACGGTGATCTCGCCGCGGACCAGGTCGGTGAAGGTCGTGGCCTCGTCGGGCATCCGGAAGCGCACGATGTGGCTGCGGCCCTCGGCCTCGTACGCCTGCTTCTGCTCCGCGGTGAGGTCGCGGCACGTGCCGTCGTAGCCGGACGGCTTGCCGGCGGCGCGGGCGGCCTCGCGGCGGGCGTCGAGCTCCTCGGTGGTGCAGTAGCAGGGGTAGGCGTGGCCGGCGGCGATGAGCTTCTCGGCGACGTCCCGGTAGATGTCCATCCGCTGCGACTGGCGGTACGGCGCGTGCGGGCCGCCGACCTCGGGGCCCTCGTCCCAGTCGAAGCCCAGCCAGCGCATGGAGTCCAGGAGCTGCTCGTACGACTCCTCGGAGTCGCGGGCGGCGTCCGTGTCCTCGATGCGGAAGACCAGGGTGCCCTCGTTGTGCCGGGCGTAGGCCCAGTTGAACAGGGCGGTGCGGACCAGGCCCACGTGGGGGTTGCCGGTCGGGGAGGGACAGAAACGTACGCGTACGTTCGCGTTAGCCACGCTTGATCACCTTGTTGGTGAGAGTGCCGATGCCTTCGATGGTGACGGCGACCTCGTCGCCGACGTGGAGGGGGCCGACCCCCTCCGGGGTGCCGGTGAGGATGACGTCGCCGGGCAGCAGCGTCATGGCCTCGGAGATGTTGACGATCAGGTCCTCGATGGAGTGCACCATGTCGGACGTGCGGCCCAGCTGGCGCTGCTGGCCGTTGACCGTGCACTGGATCGTCAGGTCGCTCGGGTCGAGCTCCGTCTCGACCCAGGGGCCCAGCGGGCAGGACGTGTCGAAGCCCTTGGCCCGCGCCCACTGCTTCTCGCGCTTCTGCACGTCACGCGCGGTGACGTCGTTGGCGCAGGTGTAGCCGAAGATCACGTCCTTGACGCGCTCGCGCGGCACCTCGCGGCACATCCGGCCGATCACCACGGCGAGCTCCGCCTCGTGGTGCAGCTCCTCGGAGAACGGCGGGTACTGGATGGCGTCGCCGGAGCCGATCATCGACGTGGCGGGCTTGAAGAAGGCGAACGGGGCCTCGGGCACCTCGTTGCCGAGCTCCCGCGCGTGCTCCGCGTAGTTCCGGCCGAAGGCCACGATCTTGTGGCCGATGACGGGCGCGAGGAGCCGGACCTTGCTCAGCGGGACCTTGACACCGCTCAGCTCGAAGTCGGCGTACGGGCTGCCCTTGATGATGTCGACGACGAGCTCGTCCGGCTTGTCGCCTTCGACCGCGCCGAAGGCGACATTGCCGTCGATGGAGAACCTGGCGATACGCACGTGGACGGTGCCCTTTGCTTGTGGGGGTGATCTGGTGCCCCAGTCTATGGGGCTCCGCCCCTCTCCCCCTTTTTTGCCGCTTCGCGGCTCGTCCTCAAGCGCCGGACGGGCTGTTTCCCTACGGGGCTTCCATGAGGATGGTGCGCTTCGGGTTGGCGGTCTGGGTGGGGAGCTCTGTCGCGTGCTCCGGCCGGTCCGCCGCGGGCTGCAGCTCCTCGGCGTCCTTGAGGTGCGCGAGGGTGGTGCGGCGGGGGTTGGCTATGTTGCGGAACATCAGCGTGGACTTCATCTGCCGTTGTGGCCCTGTCGGTTGGGGCGTCACCGTGTGGACGCCGGTTGTCGGATTCGCCATCCCTGTAAAGCGTCAGGCTAAACATGCAATTCCCGACCAATGTCGAGAAGAGGCCATGATCTTCATGTGAGTTTGCTCACGGAGGTGCGGGCAAAACGGTCAATTCCGGCTGGCGGTGGGGCCATTGAAAACGGACAATGCGCCACTGAAGCGCGCATTCCGCTCCTGATCATGAAGACTGGGACACCCGCTCGACCCGCACGTCTCGTACAGAAAAGTCCGATATAGGAGACTTCACTTTCTACGTCAGGTAACGCGCCAACCACATGCAGTCACCGTGGTCGCGGCCTGACCCACGGGCCTTGTTGGAGATCCGGCACTGTGCTGGAATTCCCGGGACCGCCGCGGGATCGAACCGGCGCACAGGGGCGCAACGCAGCGCCGAGAGCGGCGGTAAGGGGGAGCAGCGCCGGTCTCACGACCACCATGGGGTGCCCTGGTGCCCCACGACGCCGACACCGTCCCGCCGTCCACGCGGAGGGACGCCTGGTCCAGAGGTTGCGACGCTAGTGCAGGGACGTTTCAAGAGGGATGGCAGCGCTGCGGCGGAGCCGGAGCGCGGCGGAAGTGACCGCGGCTCCTCGGCCCAGCACGCCCAGAACCCCCAACCGGTGCAGTCCGGCGACAGCGGCCCGGGTGCCGCACGCCAGGGCGCGCCGGCCGGCGGCCTCCCCGCCGCCGACACCAAGGCCACGGGCGCCAAGACGCCCAGCACCGGCTCCCGAATAGCCCTGCGCAACTGGCGCATCTCCACCCGTCTGATCTCGCTCCTCGCGCTCCCCGTCATCACGGCCACCTCCCTCGGCGTGCTGCGGATCAACGAGTCGATGGACGAGATCGAGCAGCTCGACAACATGAAGCTGCTGACGGACATGACCGAGGAGGCCACCATCCTGGCCGCCGCGCTCCAGGAGGAGCGCGACCAGTCGGCGGGACCCCTCGCGCACGGCGCCGACGAGACGGACTTCACCGTCAAGGCCGCCCGCGAGAAGACGGACCGGGCCTACCGGAACTTCCTGCGCGGCACGCGGGAGCTGGACAACAGCGACAGCGAGAAGGGTCTGCTCGGCGTCCGCCAGACCACCCTGCAGATCACCCAGCAGCTGCAGCGGATCAACGACGTCCGCAAGGGCGCGTACACGGACAAGAACACGATCTCGCAGACGGTCGACGCGTACAGCCAGCTCATCACGCAGCTCCTCGGGCTCTCCGAGGACATGGCGAAGGCGACCAGCAACCCGCAGATGATCCAGCGCACGCGCGCGCTGGCGTCCTTCTCCTCCGCCAAGGAGTACGCCTCCATCCAGCGCGCCGTCATCGCGGCCGCGCTGCCCGCGAACAAGCGCGAGTTCGGCAAGCTCTCGGAGCTCGACCGCCGGTACGCCTACTCGGCGTTCGACAAGGAGAGCGCCGAGATCCAGTCCTTCAACCGGATCTACTCCGGCGACGCCGAGAAGCTCCTGAAGCCGATCAGCGAGAACAACACCGCCATCGAGGCCGCCAACTCGTACGCCAAGCGCGTGCTCGAGCAGCCCGACGGCATCAAGCTGCGCGGCAAGCGGTCCTACAAGGACTGGGTGGACGCCGACTCCTCGAAGATCGTGGAGATGTCCAGGATCGAGAAGACGCTTCTCGACGAGATGGAGCAGAAGGCCCGCGAGCTGCGCAACGACTCCGAGCAGGAAGCCATCATCAACGGTGCGCTGATCCTGCTCGTGCTCGGCGTCTCGCTCGTCGGCGCCTTCGTCGTCGCCCGGTCCATGATCCGCTCGCTGCGCCGGCTCCAGGACACCGCCACCAAGGTCGCCCAGGACCGGCTGCCCGAGCTCGTCAAGCAGCTCTCCGAGTCCGACCCGCAGGACGTGGACACGTCCGTGGAGTCGGTCGGCGTGCACTCCCGGGACGAGATCGGCCAGGTGGCCGCGGCCTTCGACGACGTGCACCGCGAGGCGGTCCGCCTCGCCGCCGAGCAGGCCCTGCTCCGGGGCAACGTCAACGCGATGTTCACCAACCTCTCGCGCCGCTCCCAGGGCCTCATCCAGCGCCAGCTGTCGCTCATCTCCGAGCTGGAGTCGCGCGAGGCCGACCCCGACCAGCTGTCCTCGCTGTTCAAGCTCGACCACCTCGCCACGCGCATGCGCCGTAACGGTGAGAACCTCCTCGTCCTCGCCGGTGAAGAGCCCGGCCGCCGCTGGACCCGCCCCGTTCCGCTCGTCGACGTGCTGCGCGCCGCCGCGTCCGAGGTGGAGCAGTACGAGCGCATCGAGCTCGCCGCCGTGCCCGCCACGGACGTCGCGGGCCGCGTCGTCAACGACCTCGTGCACCTGCTCGCCGAGCTCCTGGAGAACGCGACGTCGTTCTCCTCGCCGCAGACCAAGGTCAAGGTCACCGGTCACGCCCTGCCCGACGGCCGCGTCCTGATCGAGATCCACGACACCGGCATCGGCCTCTCCCCCGAGGACCTCGCCGCGATCAACGAGCGGCTCGCGTCGCCGCCCACCGTGGACGTCTCCGTCTCCCGCCGCATGGGTCTGTTCGTGGTCGGCCGCCTCTCGCAGCGCCACGGCATCCGCATCCAGCTGCGGCCCTCCGACTCCGGCGGCACGACGGCGCTCGTCATGCTGCCCGTCGATGTCGCCCAGGGCGGCAAGAAGGCCCCCGGCGGCATGCCGGGCGCCCCGGCGCCGACCGGTGGACCCGCGGCGGCCCAGGCCTCGGCGGGTGCCGCGGCAGCACGGCGCGGCGGCGGTGTGGCCGCAGGCCTCAGCGGCGCGGCCCGCGCCCGTCAGAACAGCCAGAACAACCAGGTCGGTCCTGGCGCCGGGACGCAGCGCGGCCAGGTCGCGGGACCGGGTCCGCGGGCTGCGCTGCCCGCGCGCGGTGGTGCCCAGGGGCCGTCGGCGGGCGGTCCGGCGGGTCCTTCGGGTCCGTCGGCCGGTTCCCCGGTGGCGCCGGGCGGGCTCGCGGGTGCCGGTGCGTCCGGCAAGCCGGGTGCCGGTGCTCCCTCCGGAGCGCAGCGGCCGCAGGCGCCGCAGCTCCCGCAGCGCTCCCAGGCTCCGGGCCCGCAGGACTCCGGTGCCGGTGGCTTCGGGCAGGGCGGCGGTCGCGGAAGCGCGGGACTGCCGCAGCCTCCGGTGCCCCAGCAGCGTACGAACAACGCCGACGCCCCGGCGGGCTCCGGTGCCGACCAGGGTCGTCGGCCGCAGCTGCCGCCCCGCGGCGGCCCCCGCGCCGAACTGCCCGGCGGCAACGCCGGGAACGGCGGCGCCCCGGCGCCGCGCGTGCCCAGCTGGAGCGACGAGAACGCGCAGCCGCAGGTGGCGCGCGAGCCCTTCGACGCGCCCCGCGGCCACGAGGAGCCCGAGACCACCGGCCAGTTCCCGCAGCCCACGGGCCTCACGGACGACCTTCAGGGCCCCGGCTCGACCGCGCAGTTCGCCCGCCCCGACTACGACGGACCGCCCCCCGGCTCGTCCGACCAGGGCACCGGCGAGTTCGTCCGGTCCGACGTCTTCGGCACGCCCGCCGCACCGGGGACCGGCCAGTCCCAGCACGCCACCGGCGAGTTCTCCGGGGACTTCGGCAACGGCGGCACCGGCAGCGTGCAGGTGCCGCGCCCGCCCGCGCCCCGCCGCGGCCAGGCCCCGCGCGCCGACCTGGACCAGGGCGCCCCGCAGCAGCCCCAGGCCCCCGGGCCCCAGGGACAGCAGCAGCGCCCCCAGGCCCAGCTGCCGCAGCAGCCCGAGCCCCAGCAGGCCGACCGACAGGACGGCCGACAGGACGGCCAGCAGGACGCCCTGCCGCCCGCGTCCGGACCGCTCGACGGCCGTACGCCGCTGTACGACACGCTGGAGACCAACTGGTTCTCGCAGCAGGCGCAGCAGCAGGCCGAGCAGGAGCGGCAGGCCCAGGAGGAGCGCCAGGCCCAGGCCCAGGCTCAGGCCCAGGAGGCGCAGCGCCAGGCCGAGCAGAACCGGCAGGTGGAGCAGCAGCGCCAGGCGGAGCAGCAGCACCGCCAGGCCGAGCAGCAGCGCCAGCAGGCCGAGCAGAACCGCCAGGCCGGTCCCGAGCACCGCCCCGAGCTGCCGCAGCGCCCCGGCGCCCAGCGGCCGCAGCGCGGCGAGCGCGCCCCCGAGGCCGCCCGCCGCCAGGAGCCCGCGCCCCAGCAGCGGCTGCCCCGGCGCGACCAGCAGCTCCCCCAGCGCGACCAGCAGCGCGACCCGCAGCTCCCGCAGCGCCCCCTCGGCGGCGCGCGCCCCCAGGGCGCGGGAGCCCCGAACCGGCCGCAGCCGCCGTCGCAGTCGCCCGGCACCGCGCCCGGACCCCAGCACCCGGCGGGCCCCGCGGCCCCGGGCCACCACGACGCGCACACCGCGAACAGCACCACCGCGTCCCACAGCACCACCGCGAACACCAACAACAGCGCTTGGCGCACGTCGCCGAACGACGAGCTGGGCCGCCAGGCCGAGCGCGTCCGACAGCCCTCCGCCGGCGGCGTCACCACCTCCGGCCTTCCGCGCCGCGTGCCACGGGCGAACCTCGTGGCGGGCACCGCACAGCAGGCGCAGGAGAGCCAGGGTCCGCAGGTCTCCCGCGCGCCCGACGACGTGCGCGGCCGACTGACCAATCTCCGTCGGGGCATCCAGCAGGGTCGCCAGGCCGGCACCGGCCAGACCGGCAGTTTCCCCACTTACCAGCAGGAGCGTTAGTTGAGTCCGATGAGCCAGGCGGCACAGAACCTGAACTGGTTGATCACCAACTTCGTGGACAACACCCCCGGGGTGTCCCACACGGTCGTGGTCTCCGCCGACGGCCTGCTTCTCGCGATGTCCGAGGGCTTTCCGCGCGACCGCGCCGACCAGCTCGCGGCCGTCGCCTCCGGCCTGACCTCCCTCACCGCCGGGGCCTCCCGGATCTTCGAGGGCGGGGCGGTCACGCAGACGGTCGTGGAGATGGAGCGCGGCTTCCTGTTCATCATGTCCATCTCGGACGGCTCGTCCCTGGCCGTGCTTGCGCACCCGGAGTGCGACATCGGCCTCGTCGGGTACGAGATGGCGCTGCTCGTGGACCGTGCGGGCACCGTCCTCACCCCGGACCTGCGGGCCGAACTGCAGGGGAGCCTGCTGCACTAGGCCGGCCCGGACCCGCCACGCCTCCCCCGGCCGCCCCACCGGCCGGGCGACCAGACCGAACGTAACCGCCCGCCGTCCGGCCGCCATTCGTGCCCCCACCCGGCTGAAGTCAGACGGAACGCAGACCCACTGCTTTCCCGCCCGGAGGATCCATGACCCCGCCCACCGCCTCTCACGACCCGTACGGTGCTTCCCATGCCGGGTACGGAGTTGAGGGCGACCAGCCGCTGGTGCGTCCGTACGCCATGACCGGCGGCCGGACCCGGCCCCGCTACCAGCTCGCGATCGAGGCGCTGGTGAGCACGACGGCCGACCCGGCCCAGCTGATGGGGCTGCTCCCCGAGCACCAGCGGATCTGCCACCTGTGCCGCGAGGTCAAGTCGGTGGCGGAGGTCTCCGCGCTCCTGTCGATGCCGCTCGGCGTCGCCCGCATCCTGGTCGCCGACCTGGCCGAGGCCGGGCTCGTGGCGATCCACCAGCCCGGCGGCGACGAGTCCGCCGGCGGCCAGCCAGACGTGACACTGCTCGAGAGGGTGCTCAGTGGACTTCGCAAGCTCTGACGGGAGCGGCTACGCCGGTTCCGGTGGCGGCGGCCGGTCCACCACGTCCGCGAAGATCGTGGTGGCGGGCGGCTTCGGCGTGGGCAAGACGACGTTCGTCGGGGCCGTGTCCGAGATCAATCCGCTGCGCACCGAGGCCGTGATGACGTCCGCGTCGGCGGGCATTGACGACCTCACCCACACCGGGGACAAGACCACCACGACGGTGGCGATGGATTTCGGCCGGATCACGCTCGACCAGGACCTGATCCTCTACCTGTTCGGCACGCCGGGGCAGGACCGCTTCTGGTTCATGTGGGACGACCTGGTGCGCGGTGCGATCGGTGCGATCGTGCTCGTCGACACCCGTCGTCTGGCCGACTGTTTCCCGGCCGTCGACTACTTCGAGAACTCCGGTCTCCCGTTCGTCATCGCCCTCAACGGCTTCGACGGCCAGCAGCCCTACACCCCGGACGAGGTCCGCGAGGCGCTGCAGATCGGCCCGGACACCCCGATCATCACCACCGATGCCCGGCAGCGTGCGGAAGCAAAGAGTGGCCTGATCACGCTGGTTGAACACGCACTTATGGCACGACTCAAGTAGGCGAGGTCATACGGAAGTTGCCGTAGATCGCACGGAACGATCTGTGTCCTTTGACACGGACCGCCGCCGTGTTCATAACGTTTCGACAGAGAATTCCACCTGACCCGCAACCCCTCGCGGTCGGGTGGTGTCACTGTGCGCACAACAGCCCCGCCTTTTGGCGGGGCTCGCTCTTTATGACCGATTTATCTGAGGCTTACACCACTCGGAACGCTTCCTTCCTACTGTTTGGAAGAGCACCACCTGACGTGCTGGAATGCGCTGAACTGCCCAGTAGCACGGGCCTTTGGAGACGACAGCGGCACCAGCGCAGGAGCCGCCGCCGAGAGGTTGTTGGTCGAGTGAGGCGAAGCAAGACGAGCCCCGCACCCCCGGACCGGGATACGCGGGGCAACTTCACCCCGCCGCCGCGCGCAGCAGCGCCGTCCGCGGACGCACCGGGCGGCGAACCCCAAGCCGCCTCCGGCAGCCGGTGGTCACCGAGGAACTGGCGCGTACCGACCCGCCTCAACGCGATCCTCCTCATACCCGTGCTCGTCGGCCTCGTCATGGGCGGCTTCCAGGTGAAGGCCGCCATCGACACCTGGGACGAGGCCCGTGACGCCGAGGCCACGGCCCGCCTCGTGCGCGCGTCCCTCGACTACGGCAACCGCCTCATCGAGGAGCGCGACGTCTCCGCGGCGCCGCTCCTGAAGGGCAAGAAGAACGACCCGGACGTCGCCAAGGCCCGCAAGGCCACCGACGCGGCGGCCGCCGCGTTCGACGACGCCGCCGGGGACATGCCGAGCAAGGAGGGCCTGGAGCGCCGTCTGGCCGCCTTCAAGAAGGTCGAGCCCAAGCTCGAGGGCCTGCGCGAGGCCGCGTACACGAGCAAGCTGCCCGGCGTGCAGACCGAAGAGGCGTACGTCGCCATCCAGCACCCGCTGATGGAGTTCGCCAACGAGCTCGGCCTCGGCACCGGAAACATCACCTCCTACGGCCGCACCGTCTACGCCGTGTCCCTCGCGAAGGCCGCGCTCTCCCTGGAGCGCTCCATCGGCACGCACCTCCTGGTGAAGCCGGGCCCGACGC
The DNA here is from genome assembly GCF_042740445.1 of Streptomyces sp. NPDC059003. Classification (NCBI taxonomy): domain Bacteria; kingdom Bacillati; phylum Actinomycetota; class Actinomycetes; order Kitasatosporales; family Streptomycetaceae; genus Streptomyces; species Streptomyces sp. NPDC059003. Next base: position 56,531 of record NZ_JBHYJH010000017.1, read on the forward strand.
AGGGCGAGCTGGCCAAGCAGCGGGTCACCTTCTCCTCGTACGCCTACCTCGAGCGCATCGCCATCGAGGAGTACACCGGCGGTGGCACCCCCTCCGACATCAAGAAGCTCGAAGAGGCGAAGACGAAGCTCGCCGCCGAGGGCAAGCGCCTCGCCGAGGAGGGCGCGGCCCAGGCACGCGCCAAGGGCGAGAAGTACGTGCCCATGCCGTCCGGCGAGAAGACCATCGGCCTGATCTCCTCGCTGCCGAGCACCCAGCCGAGCGCGCGCGTGGAGCTCGCGGGCAAGGGCATCACCGCCCCCGCCCTGTGGGCCGTGACCACCGCCAAGTTCGATGCCTACCGCACGATCGAGTCCGACCTCGCCGACAAGGCCGTGACCGAGGCCTCCGGCATCGCCGACGACGCCAAGACCGACGCCTTCATCACCGGTGCCGTCGTGGTGGTCGCGCTGCTCGCCGCCTTCATCATCGCCGGGTTCATGGCCCGCCAGATGAGCCAGTCGATGCGCAGCCTGCGCACCGCCGCCTTCGGCATCGCCGAGCAGCGCCTGCCGATGCTCGTCGACCAGCTCTCGCGCACCGACCCGGGCCGCGTCGACACCCGCGTCCAGCCCATCCCGATCACCACCACCGACGAGATCGGCGAGGTCGCCCGCGCCTTCGACCAGGTGCACCGCGAGGCGGTCCGGCTGGCGTCCGAGCAGGCCCTGCTCCGGGGCAACATCAACGCGATCTTCACCAACCTCTCCCGCCGCAACCAGTCGCTGATCGAGGGCCAGCTGACCCTCATCACCGACCTGGAGAACAACGAGGCGGACCCGGACCAGCTGGAGAGCCTCTTCCGCCTGGACCACCTCGCGACCCGCATGCGCCGCAACGGCGAGAACCTCCTGGTCCTCTCCGGCGAGGAGCCGGGCCGCCGCTGGGACCAGCCGGTGCCCCTGGTGGACGTCCTCCGCGCCGCCTCGTCCGAGGTGGAGCAGTACGAGCGCATCGAGCTCTCGGGCGTGCCGGAGGCCGAGATCCACGGCCTCGCCGTGACCGACCTCGTGCACCTGCTCGCCGAGCTCCTGGAGAACGCGACGACGTTCTCCTCGCCGCAGACCAAGGTCAAGGTCACCGCGACCCGCCTGCCCGACGGCCGCGTGATGGTCGAGATCCACGACAAGGGCATCGGCCTGACCGCCGAGGACTTCGCGGACATCAACCACCGCCTGGCCAACCCGCCGACGGTCGACGCCGCGATCTCGCAGCGCATGGGCCTGTTCGTGGTCGGCCGCCTGTCCGACCGGCACGGCATCCGCGTCCAGCTGCGCCCCTCGGGCGAGCAGGCGGGCACGACGTCCCTCGTCATGCTGCCGGAGGTCATCACGCACGGTGGTGGCGGCGAGCAGCAGCCGGGCGACTCCGAGTTCACGGTCTCCTCGATCATCCCCGAGCAGCAGGCCACGACGCCCGAGCCGCTGCACACGGCCGCGGAGCTCGGCTTCGACGACAGCCGCTACCACGGCGACGGCCAGGAGTCCGGCCAGCAGCTCGACCCCGTGGGCCGCTCGCTGCTGCGCGAGGAGCGCCGCGCGGCGCTCGAGGCGCAGGCTGCCCAGTCGGGCCAGGCGGGCCCGGCGGAGGGCCGTCCGCTCTTCCGCGACGAGGTGGGGGCGGCGGCGCCGGACGCCTACGCGCAGGGGTACGAGGACCAGCACGCCGGCTACGAGAACCCGCAGGCCGGTTACGAGGCCCCGCAGGCCGGATACGACGAGCAGCAGTCGGCGTACGACGCCCAGCAGGCCGCGTACGACACCGCACAGGCGCCCGGCTACGACCAGGGCCAGGGCGGCTACCAGGCGCAGTACGACGAACAACTGACGTACGACCAGGGTGCGTCGGCGTACGCGGAGCCGTACTACCCGGCGCCGGACGGCTACCAGGACGGCGCTTATACGGAGTCCGGCCAGGAGGGTCAGGACACCCGTGCGGGCGGGGCGCAGGAACCGTTCGCCACCTACCCTGAGCGCTCCCACCAGGACGACTGGCCGCTGCGCGACGGTTACCAGGAGGAGTACCAGGGCGAGTACGCTCCCGAAGCGGAATCGGCCCTGGGCACTGACGCCGACGAGCGCGAGCGCGTAGGCTTCGACCGTCCGGGACCTGCCCCGGAGCACCCGGCGAACCCGACGGACCCGAACCTGACGGACCCGAACCTGTCGGCGCCGTCGCCGGCCGCGCACGAGCTGACCGACGCGGGCCTCCCGCGCCGCGGCAGCGCCGTGCCGAACGGCAACGGCGGCGCCCCCGCCGCGCAGGGCGACGAAGGCCACGACGGCGAGAGCCCGAACGGCGAGCCCCGCGGCACCGGCTGGCGCTCGTCCAACGACGAGCGGTGGCACCGTGCCGAGCAGCTGAAGGAGCCGAAGGCGGGCGGGGTCACCTCGTCCGGCCTGCCGCGGCGGGTGCCCAAGGCCAACCTGGTCGAGGGCACCGCGGAGCAGACCCCGCAGGGCGGCCCCCAGGTCTCCCGCGACCCGGAGGAAGTCCGGGGCAGACTGAGCAACCTGCGCCGCGGCGTCCAGCGGGGCCGCAGCGCGGGCAGTGACACGAATGGCCAGGGCTTCAGCCCTGATAGCACCTACAACCAGGAGCGTTAGTGTGAGCCCGATGAGCCAGGCGGCGCAGAACCTGAACTGGTTGATCACCAACTTCGTGGAGAACACCCCAGGGGTGTCCCACACCGTGGTGGTCTCCGCCGACGGACTCCTTCTGGCGATGTCCGAAGGCTTCCCGCGCGACCGAGCCGACCAGCTCGCCGCCGTCGCGTCGGGTCTGACCTCCCTCACGGCCGGGGCCTCCCGGATCTTCGAGGGCGGCTCCGTGACCCAGACCGTTGTGGAGATGGAGCGAGGATTTCTCTTCATCATGTCCATCTCGGACGGTTCGTCCCTGGCCGTACTCGCCCACCCAGAGGCGGACATCGGTCTCATTGGGTACGAGATGGCACTTCTTGTCGACCGAGCGGGCACCGTCCTCACTCCGGACCTGCGCGCGGAGCTTCAGGGGAGCCTGCTCAACTAACAGACAGACGGTGCGTATTCGCGTCCCGGGGCCGTAAGGTTTCGGGACGCGGCTCCACAGTGATGGCGCCGAGCACAGTTTTGGAGGAGGAGTTCGTGGCTGCAACACCCCCAGACGGTTCGTCTTCGGCCAATTGGCCTTCGGGCCACGGCCAGGCACAGGGCCAGGGTGACGGTTCGCAGAACCGGTACAACTTCCCCTCCGCGCCCAGCCATCGCCGCCAGCCGCCGTACCGGCAGCCGGGCCCGCAGGCCCCGGTCCCGCCGAGCCCGTACGGCCAGCAGCCGTACGCACCCCGCATCCAGCCCGTGCAGCCGCAGCGCCGCGCCCCCGAGCCGGCGCCCGCACCGGCCGCGACCAATCCTCTGGTGCGTCCGTACGCCATGACGGGCGGGCGCACCAGGCCGCGCTACCAGCTCGCCATCGAGGCGCTGGTGCACACCACCGCACAACCGCACCAGTTGCAAGGGCAGTTGCCCGAGCACCAGCGGATCTGCAACCTGTGCCGCGAGATCAAGTCAGTGGCCGAGATCTCGGCCCTGCTCTCCATCCCCCTCGGCGTCGCCCGGATCCTCGTCGCCGACCTGGCGGAGGCCGGTCTCGTCGCCATCCATCAGCCCGGCGGTGACGAGTCCGCCGGCGGCCAGCCAGACGTGACACTGCTCGAAAGGGTGCTCAGTGGACTTCGCAAGCTCTAGCGGCGGAGCAACAGCCCGCTCCACCACCAGCGCGAAAATCGTGGTGGCGGGCGGCTTCGGCGTGGGCAAGACCACGTTCGTCGGGGCGGTCTCCGAGATCAACCCGCTGCGCACCGAGGCCGTCATGACGTCCGCTTCCGCGGGCATCGACGACCTCACCCACACCGGGGACAAGACGACGACCACCGTCGCCATGGACTTCGGCCGCATCACCCTGGACCAGGACCTGATCCTCTACCTGTTCGGTACGCCGGGACAGGACCGCTTCTGGTTCATGTGGGACGACCTGGTACGGGGCGCCATCGGCGCGGTCGTCCTCGTCGACACGAGGAGGCTCGCCGACTGCTTCCCCGCCGTCGACTACTTCGAGAACTCCGGGCTCCCGTTCGTGATCGCCCTCAACGGCTTCGACGGGCACCAGCCGTACACCCCCGACGAGGTGCGGGAAGCCCTCCAGATCGGGCCGGACACCCCCATCATCACCACGGACGCCCGGCACCGGGCCGATGCGAAGTCCGCGTTGATCACTCTCGTGGAGCATGCGTTGATGGCTCGGCTCCGGTAGGGGTTCGGCTTTCCCGCCGTGGGGGTGCCCGCCGCTACCGCGGCGGGTTTTCTCTCCCACCCGCCCGCCCGTTTCCACCCTCACGCGGGGTGGACGTCCCCGGCTCGGGCCGAGCGCCGTTGGCGGCTGCGTGTGGGGTGGGCGGGCGGGGAAATCCCCGCCGCGAAGCGGCGGGACGGTGGCGTATCTGGGCGGCCAACGACCGTGGGCCCCGTACTCGGGTGAGTACGGGGCCCACGGTCGTTCAGGGGTGGCGGGGCTAGCCCTGCCAGCTGTGCGGGGCGCGGAAGCCCGGGGTGCGCTCCAGGCGGCGCCAGCCGGCCTTGTCGCGGCTCCGGTGGACGGGAGCGTCGGGCTGCGCCGCCGCGCGGGCGAGCAGGATCGCGGTGAGGGCCGCGACCTCCTCGGGCTCGGCGTGGCCCTTCTCGACGCGGATGTCGGGAGTAGTCATGTGCAACGTCTCCTTCTGGGACAAGCCCGGGAAGTCAGGGAGGGAAGAGCGCCGCTACTGCGGCGGGTTCCCGTGCTTGCGCGACGGCAGATCGGCGTGCTTGTTGCGCAGCATCGCCAGCGAGCTGATCAGCACCGAGCGCGTTTCGGCGGGGTCGATGACGTCGTCGACGAGCCCGCGCTCGGCGGCGTAGTACGGGTGCATGAGCTCGGCCTTGTACTCCTTGACCATGCGCGCCCGCATGGCCTCGGGGTCCTCGGCCGCGGCGATCTGGCGCCGGAAGATGACGTTGGCCGCACCCTCCGCGCCCATCACGGCGATCTCGTTGGTCGGCCAGGCGTAGGTCAGGTCGGCGCCGATGGACTGGGAGTCCATCACGATGTACGCGCCGCCGTACGCCTTGCGCAGGATGAGGGAGATCCGGGGCACCGTCGCGTTGCAGTACGCGTAGAGCAGCTTCGCGCCGTGGCGGATGATGCCGCCGTGCTCCTGGTCCACGCCCGGCAGGAAGCCGGGCACGTCGAGGAGCGTGACGATCGGGATGTTGAAGGCGTCGCACATCTGGACGAAGCGCGCGGCCTTCTCGGAGGCCTCGATGTCGAGGACGCCGGCGAGGGTCTGCGGCTGGTTGGCGATGATGCCGACGACCTGGCCGTCGAGGCGGGCGAGCGCGCAGATGATGTTGCGCGCCCAGCGCTCGTGGACCTCCAGGTAGTCGCCGTCGTCGACGAGCTCCTCGATGACCTTGGTCATGTCGTACGGCCGGTTCCCGTCCGCCGGGACCAGGTCGAGCAGGACGTCGGAGCGGCGGTCCGCCGGGTCGTCGCAGGGGGCGACGGGCGGGTTCTCGCGGTTGTTCTGCGGGAGCATCGCCAGCAGGTAGCGCACCTCGGCGAGGCAGGTCTCCTCGTCGTCGTACGCGAAGTGGCAGACGCCGGAGGTCTCGGCGTGCACGTCGGCGCCGCCCAGGCCGTTCTGGGAGATCTCCTCGCCGGTCACCGCGCGGACCACGTCGGGTCCGGTGATGAACATCTGCGAGGTGTCGCGGACCATGAAGACGAAGTCGGTCAGGGCGGGGCTGTAGGCCGCGCCGCCCGCGCACGGGCCCAGCATGACCGAGATCTGCGGGATGACGCCCGAGGCCTTGGTGTTGCGCTGGAAGATGCCGCCGTACCCGGCGAGGGCGGAGACGCCCTCCTGGATGCGGGCGCCCGCGCCGTCGTTCAGGGAGACGAGCGGCGCGCCCGCCGCGATGGCCATGTCCATGATCTTGTGGATCTTCGTGGCGTGCGCCTCGCCGAGGGCACCGCCGAAGATCCGGAAGTCATGGGCGTACACGAAGACCGTGCGGCCCTCGACCGTGCCCCAGCCGGTGATGACACCGTCCGTGTACGGCTTCTTGGCCTCCAGGCCGAAGCCCTGGGCCCGGTGCCGCCGCAGCTGCTCGACCTCCTGGAACGAACCCTCGTCGAGGAGGAGCGCGATGCGCTCGCGTGCGGTCAGCTTGCCCTTGGCGTGCTGCGCCTCGGTCGCCTTCTCGCTGGGCCCCGCCAGCGCCGCCGCGCGGATCCCGGCCAATTCGGCCACTCGGCCCCGCGCGTCGGTGGGCTCCCCCGCCGAAGATCCAGCTTCGTCCAAAACGGTCATGCTCTCGACCTTACGAAGGACACCGCGGAAAACGGACCGTCGACTCTGCACAGTCTCGGGACCGTTTTCCTGGCACCCCCGGACAGAAGTTTTGTACGGTGCAGCCGAAGTCACTGCTCAGAGGCCCATCCGGCTGTAGGGATTCCACAAGCCCGACGAATGAGACTCGTCTCACATTCGAGGCCGGCACGAGCGGGCCACTAGTCGCCGCGCTGTCGCAGCGTACGGCCCCTGAGGGTGCCGACGGAGCCTCGGTGGAGCCCCGCTCGCGCGCACGGGCGGCGGCCCGGGCCGCGAAGGATACCGCGCCGTTCTGACGCGTCGCTGAATTGGCGGAGGCCGACAACCGGCGACGGCCCGGCGGGCACCCCGTGAAGCCTCCCGCGCGGGGCCTTCGGGCGGCCCGCGGGACCCGGCCCCGGCGCACGCCACGGCCGCTCCCCCGCCCCGCACCCGCACGCACCGCCCGCCGCGATCCGGCCACCGCGCCCGCACGGACTCCCGGAAATTCCCGACCTCGCACCCGGCGTGTGATCGCGCCAATACGCTCCGTTTGATGTTGAATATTGAACCGCATGGCGTTACAGTCAATCTCGTTGAACATTCAACAGCTCATCCCCGAGAGCTCACCCCCGAGCCCGTCCCCAGGAGCACGTCATGGGTTTCTTCAACCGCAAGAACGAGACCGCCGCCACCCCCGCCGCAGCCGCCCCGGTGAACCCCGACCTCGCCGCGCTGACCGGTGACTACACCGTGGACCCCTCGCACACGTCGATCGGCTTCGTCGCCCGGCACGCCATGGTCACCAACGTCAAGGGCGCCTTCCTCGACGTCAGCGGCTCGCTGCACCTGGACGGCACCGACCCGTCCGCGTCGACGGCGTCGCTCGACATCGCGATGGACAGCATCGACACCGGCAACGCGGACCGCGACGGCCACCTCAAGAGCGCGGACTTCTTCAAGACGGACGAGTTCCCGACGATGACCTTCCGCTCCACGAAGTCCGAGGCCCTCGGCGGCGACGACTACCGCGTCACCGGCGACCTGACGATCCTCGGCACCACCCGGCCGATCACCATCGACCTGGAGTTCAACGGCTCGGCGAAGGACCCGTTCGGCAACGAGCGCGTCGGCTTCGAGGGCAAGGCCGAGCTCCTGCGCTCCGACTGGGGCCTGACCTGGAACGCGGCCCTGGAGACCGGCGGCGTCCTCGTCTCCGACAAGATCAAGCTGAACTTCGACATCTCGGCGATCAAGAACGCCGCCTGAGCGCCCGCGCGTGGTGCGCGGCCACGGCGTGGAAGGACCGCTTGGGCTCCCAGCGGTAGGGCGAGGCCGGGTCGAGGTGGTCTTCGCGGATCACCTTGACCAGGCCGTAGCCCGCCATGTCCAGGTCGTACTTCGGCGCGGTCGCGTGGTGCGGTGACTCGCAGTCGATGAACTGGTACGGCGACGCGCCCAGGAGCCCCTCCGCCTCGAACACGGCGAGCATGAACGCGAGGTGCCGGGCCTGCTCGCGCTCGCTGCGGACGAGGCCGCCCTCGATCACCGGGACGTCGCCCTCGTAGTCGACGACGTCCCAGCCGTCGCGGCCCCGTTGCGCCGCGCCCTCGTAGGTGCAGCAGCCGGTCTCCACGATCGTGATCGGCTTCCGCCAGCGCCGGTACCGCGCCAGCTCCCTGGTGTGCGCGGCCGGTTCGCGGTGGTACGCGTAGTAGTCGAGCCCGACCACGTCGAACGGGCTCCAGTCGATCTCCTCGAGCCCCGCCGCCGCGCCGTAGCTGATCCGGCCGTGGAAGTGGCGCCGGGCCACGGCGGCCGCCTTCGCCAGGAAGGCGTTCAGGCGGCGCAGGAAGACCCGGATGTCGTACGTCTCCTCGGCGAGGTAGCGCATCCGGTCGAGGAACGTCGCGCCGGGCACGATGCCGGGCGCGAAGAAGAGGTACTCGCAGCCGACGACCAGGATGACCTCGGGGCCGCGGTGCGCGCGCAGGCGCTCGGCGGCGCGCGCGGTGCGGGCCAGATGGTCCAGGATCTCGCGCTGCGGCCGGTCGAACGGCCGCGGCTGCACCAGGACGTGCAGCCCGCGCTCCAGGGCGCAGGACGCGGCCTCGGTGAGCCGCCCGACGTCGGTGCCGAGCAGGGTGACGGCGTTGCAGTGCAGGCCCTGGTGGATGGCGCGCAGGTCGGTGGCCAGGATCGCCTGGGACCACAGCGGCCGGGTGAGCTCGCCGTCCGCGGTGAAGTCGGTGCCGGTGTCGTAGCAGACGCCGCGGTGGGTGAGGCCGCCGCGGCCGGGCGGGCGGCGGCCGGACGCGGCGCGGGCTGCCGCCGGGGTGGTGGCGGTCAGGGCTCCGGCGGAGGCCAGTATCCCCATCACGGCCGCCCGCCTCAGGAAGGCGGCGCGGCTCATCTCCGCGGCCGTGGCCGTGCCCGTGGCACGCGGCTCGGTGGTGCGTACGTCAGTGGTGCGTACGTCAAAGGTCATGCCCTCAGGCTCGCCCGCCGCGCGGCCCCGTTCATCGCCCCAAAGTCCATGGCGCCCCTACTTAAGTCGACTCGCGTCACGTCAAGTAGGGGCGCGCCGCGGCGAGTTGAGCCGATGCGGGCCGAGTCCTGCCCGTCGGACAGGCTTCAGAACCCGCCGCCGAAGTCGCCGCCTCCCCCGCCGAAGTCCCCGCCCCCGAACCCGCCGCCGAAGTCGCCCGCGTCGAAGTCCGCCCCGGACACGTCACCGCCGCCGTAGCCGCCGCCCGCGCCGAAGTCGCCGTACCCGGCGCCGTAGGTCGCCGCGTAGGCGGGGCTCGACATCATGGTGCCGAGCACGGTGCCGAGGAGGAGGCCCGGCAGGATGCCGCCGCCGAAGTAGCCGCCCGCCCAGGGGCCGTACGCGGGGCCCGCCTCCCAGTAGGGGCGGCGCTCGCCGGATTCCGTCTCGACCGTGCGGGCCATCGGGTCGGCGCCGTCGGCGAGGCGCACCGCGTCCGCCGCGCACACCGGCACCTCGCGGGGCGCACCGCCCGCCGGGGTCCACTCGGCGTCCTTCACCGAGGGCCCGTGGCGCGGGTCGAAGAAGCACGGGGGCCGGCGGTCGGGCAGCGGGCGGCCCTCCCGGCGCGCGGCGAGCAGGGCCAGCGAGAAGCGGCCGTCCTCCAGGGCCTGGGTGACGGCGCGGACCTGCTCGGGCCGCTCGGCGGACGCCATGAACGACTTGGCCTTCTCGTACGCGTCGAGGGCCCGTTCGTAGTCGGCCCGCATGGCGTCGTCCGCCCCGGCCTCCGCCGGGTGGAAGTCGAGCCGGTCCAGTTCCTCGCCGAAGGCGGTGATGTCCTCGTCGACGACGACCCGCAGCTTCTCCAGGGCCGCGCGCTCCTCCTCGGCGCGCTTGCGGCGCCGGTGCCGCACCACCGCGTACGCGCCCGCGCCGCCCACGACGACCGCCGCGCCGACCCCGATGAGCGCCCCGGTGGGCGCGCCGTCGTCGCCGGACGCGGTGCCCCAGGACGCCGGGGCGCTGCCGGACGCCTGGCCGACGGCCCGGTCGACGAAGTCGTTGAGCTGGGCCGTGGCGTCCTCGCCCTGGACCAGGCGGGCGAGGTTCCGCACCGCGTTCTGCGACAGGACCGCGCTGTCCGCCTTCGCGTCGAAGCGGTCGCCGAGCCTGACCGCGTACACGCCTGTGACGCCGGTGGCCGTGCGCAGGTTCTGGAACAGGTCCTCGGTGGGGAACGACGCGGGCAGGACCGCGACGAACACCGGCTTGTCGGCCTTCTTGATCTTGTCGGCGAGGGCGTCGGCCCGCGCGGCGGGCAGCTGGGAGGCCGCCGCTTCGTCGACGTACACGGGGTTCTTCTGCAGGGCGTCGGCCACCGTCTGGACATCCGTCGCGGCACCGGCCGCGGGCGCCGTCGCGAAGGCGGCGCCCAGGGCGAGGAGCAATCCGGACAGGATGACGGTCAGCCGGGACGCCGCCTTCCTGGTGGGCCTCATACTTCACGCTAACCCAGCACGGGCGTGTTCGGACGGCGCGCGCCACGGCGCACTCCCCCGGGCCTCCCCTCGCCCCGCCCCGCCCTGCCCCTCCTACTCGACGGGCTCGACCCCGGCCCGCAGCAGGCCGTAGGTGACCGCGTCCTCCAGGGCCTGCCAGGAGGCCGCGATGACGTTGTCCGCGACGCCGACCGTCGACCACTCCCCGTCGCCGTCCGCCGTCGAGATGAGGACGCGGGTCGTGGAGGACGTGCCGTGCTTGCCTTCCAGGATGCGGACCTTGTAGTCCACCAGCTCCAGCTTGGCGAGCTGCGGGTAGATCCGCTCCAGGCCGACGCGCAGCGCCCGGTCGAGGGCGTTGACCGGGCCGTTGCCCTCCGCCGTGGCGACGATCCGCTCGCCCTTGGCCCACACCTTCACGGTCGCCTCGTTGGCGTGCGTGCCGTCCGGGCGGTCCTCGGTGATGGCGCGCCAGGACTCGGTGCGGAAGTAGCACCGCGAGCGCCCCTCGGCCTCCGCCCGCAGGAGCAGTTCGAAGGACGCGTCGGCGGCTTCGTACGTGTAGCCCTTGAGCTCGCGCTCCTTCACGCGCTCGACGACGCGGCCGATCAGCTCGCGGTCGCCGCCGAGGTCGACGCCGAGCTCCTTGCCCTTGAGCTCGATGGAGGCGCGGCCCGCCATGTCGGAGACCAGCATCCGGATGCGGTTGCCGACGAGCTCGGGGTCGATGTGCTGGTACAGGTCCGGGTCGACCTTGATCGCGGAGGCGTGCAGGCCCGCCTTGTGGGCGAAGGCCGAGACGCCGACGTAGGGCTGGTGCGTGGCCGGGGTGAGGTTGACGACCTCGGCGATGGCGTGCGAGACGCGGGTCATCTCGCGCAGGGCGCCGTCGGGCAGGACCTGTTTGCCGTACTTCAGCTCCAGGGCGGCGACGACCGGGAAGAGGTTGGCGTTGCCGACGCGCTCGCCGTAGCCGTTGGCGGTGCACTGGACGTGGGTGGCGCCCGCGTCGACGGCGGCGAGGGTGTTGGCGACCGCGCAGCCGGTGTCGTCCTGGGCGTGGATGCCGAGCCGGGCGCCGGTGTCGGCGGCGACGGTGGCGACGACGGCCTGGACCTGGGCGGGGAGCATGCCGCCGTTGGTGTCGCACAGGACGACGACGTCCGCGCCCGCGTCGTGGGCGGCCCGCACGACCGCCTTGGCGTACTCGGGGTTGGCGCGGTAGCCGTCGAAGAAGTGCTCGCAGTCGACGAAGACCCGGCGGCCCTGGGAGCGCAGGTGGGAGACGGTGTCGCGGACCATCTCGACGTTCTCGTCGAGCGTGGTGCGCAGGGCGAGTTCGACGTGCCGGTCGTGGGACTTGGCGACCAGCGTGATCACCGGGGCCCCGGAGTCGAGCAGCGCCTTGACCTGCGGGTCCTCGGCGGCCTTGGCGCCCGCGCGCCGGGTGGCGCCGAACGCGACGAGCTGCGCGTTCTTGAACGTGACCTCCGTCTTGGCGCGGGCGAAGAACTCGGTGTCGCGCGGGTTGGCGCCGGGCCAGCCGCCCTCGATGAAGCCCACGCCGAAGTCGTCCAGGTGCCGGGCGATGGTCAGCTTGTCCGCGACGGTCAGGTTGATGCCCTCGCGCTGCGCGCCGTCGCGCAGCGTGGTGTCGAACACGTGGAACGCATCGTCGGGCCTGCTGGTTTCCGTCATCTGTCTGGCTCCTGTGTCGGATCTCGGTCTACCGGAATGACCGGCTCCACCGCCCTCATGATCCCTCGCGCTCCGTCGGCCGGCGCAGGTGGGCCGGAAAACGAAAAGACCCCTCGCGGGTGCGAGAGGTCTGCGCGCGGGTCGAGGACGACGGTGCCCGCCTGTACGGGGTGCGTACGGGGCGGTCACTGCGGACCGGCGCGCCTGCTGCCAATAATCATGGCGAACATGAGCATGCGGGCAGAATCCCACACCCGGCCCCGCGCTTGTGCGGGTGTCTCAGTATGCGGGCCGCCGTATACAAGCCGCCCCGGGGGACCCGGCCGTGCCGGGCCCCCGAGGCCGCGCGTCAGCGCAGGTGACGCACGAACGCGTCGTACCCGTCGTTCGTGTCCCCGGGCAGCAGGCTCGCGTCCGCCGAGCGGAACGCGATGCGCTTGCCGCCCGCCGCGATGGCGCCCGGGGCCACCTCGGCCGAGGCCGTCCCGCCGGTCTTGTCGGGGGTGACCAGGGTGGACTTGTTCGTGGTCAGATCCCGTACGTAGACGGGCCATTCGGTGCCGTACTGGGCGCCCGGCTCCCGCACCTCCGTCATGTACGTGAGGCGGCGGCCGTCGGGGCTGATCGCGGGGGCACGGGTGTAGGCCTCGCGGGGGCCGCCCCGGGCGTGCTGGACGCGCCGGTTGGTGCCGGACGCGAGGTCGTGGACGAAGACGTTCCAGGCCTTGTCGTCGTCGTTCGGCACGAGGTGGGTGTCGCGGGACTCGAAGACGACCTTGCGGCCGTCGCCGCTGATCGACGGCTTGAGGGACTCCTTCTCGGTCGTGGAGCCGTCGTGGGAGCGGTCGACCTGGGTGAGGCGTCCTGTCCTGCGGTCGCGCAGCCAGACGTCGCTCCAGTCGTCCCCGCGCGGGCCGTTGGTGTAGTTGTGCGCGTACACGACCTTGCGGCCGTCGTCGCTGACGGTCGCCGAGTGCGCGGAGCGCGGCTCCCAGCCGGGGTTGGGGTGGCTGACGCGCTCGGTGGTGCCGGTCCTCCGGTCGCGCAGGAAGACGACCTGGCCGTCGGAGCCCTCGCGCTGTGCGGTGTCGAAGACGGCGTAGCGGGCGTCGGGGGTGAGCGAGACGGTGCCCGCGCCCTTGCCCTCGAAGCCGCTCGGCAGCTCTACGTCCAGGCGCTGGAACTTCTTCGTACGGCGGTCGTAGAGGCGTACGTCGGACGCGCTGTAGTTGTCGTCCGGCGCGGTGACGAGGGCGACATAGCGGCCGTCGCGGCTGAGCGACGGGCTGCGCAGCTGGCGCCCCGCGAGCGCGATCCGCTCGGTCCTGCCGGTGGCCAGGGTGCGGACGAAGACGTCGGCCTTGCCGTTGGTGTCCCCGGCGGTCAGGTCGCTCGCCGCCGAGTCGAAGGCGGCGACCTTGCCGTCGCGGCTGAGCACGACGGACCCCACGTCCGCGTTGCCCGCCGTGCCGCCGGGCGTGACGCTCACGCCCACCGTGCGCGGCGCCGCGGGCGCGGCGAAGGCCGTGGGCAGGCTGACCGTCGCGACCGCCGTGGCCGCCGCGACGACGGCCGCGGCGGCCAGGGCGGCGCGCTTGGTGCTGTGGTGCATGGTTCGAATCCCCCGTGTGGTGAGTGTGCGTGCCCGGCGCCTGTGGCGCCGGTGTCTCCAAGGAGTGCCGTACGGGTCCGTGCGGTTGCCGGCCCGATTATGCAGTCGGATCAGCGGGTGTGGCGCACATAGACGTCGGAGCGGTTGTTGGTGTCGCCGGGGACCAGTGGCTCGTTCGATGTGAACGCGACCTCGCGGCCCCCCGCGCTGACGCCGCCCGGCTCCACCTGGCCGGGACCGACCGGCGTACGCCTGCCGGAGCGCACGTCGATGAGGGTGAGCGGCCGGTCCTCGTCGCCCTCGTCGCCCCCGGCCAGGACGACGTAACGGCCGTCGCCGCTCACGGACTTGGCGGCCCGGTCCGCGACCTGCCGCGTCGTGCCCTTGCGCAGGTCGTGCACGTACGTCCGGCCCTCGGCGACGAACACGACGCGGCGGCCGTCCGGAGTGAGCCGCAGCACCTCGTCGCCGCTCCTGCCGAGGCCCTTGTCGACGTGGACGGTCGCACCGGTGGTGAGGTCCTTGACGAGGACGTCGTCGCCCTCGGGCCCGGAGCGGTCCCGATAGGCGACGAGCCTGCCGTCCGCGCTCAGCGACGCCCCGACGAACCGGCTCTGCTGTGCGTCACCGCTGCTGCCGATCAGTTCGCGGGCGCCCGTGGTCAGGTCGCGCACGTACAGGTCCCGCTGGGGGTGGAAGCGGTCCCCCGCGGTGTAGGCGACATGGCGGGCGTGCGGCGTGACCGCGAGGATCATCCCGGGGGCGCTCTCCGGCTCCGACACGTTCACGTTCTTGCCCGTGACCTGGTCGTACAGCAGGGGGGCCGGCGACTTGCCGCTCTCGGCGTGGGCGAGATAGCGGCCGTCGGCGCTGAACACGAGCGGCGCCCAGGAGAAGCCGCCCCCGGGGACCTGGGTCAGCGTGCCCGTGATCCGGTCCTTCACGGCGACGCAGAAGTACGCCGTGATCTCGCACCCCCGGAGCTGGGAGGTCTTCGTGTAGAACGCGACGTACCGCCCGTCGCCGCTGATCGCCGCCTCGTTCGAGGTGCCGTCGCTCTGCGCGCCGTCGCTGCCCGTGCTCACCCGTTCCGTGCGTGGCGCGCGCGGCTGGGTGTCGGCCGCCGCGGCCGACAGTGTCCCGGTGCTCAGCGTGGCGGCGAGTGCCGCCCCCAGTAAGGCGCGGGTGGTTGTCCCTCGCATGATCTGCGGTCCCTCCTCAAGGGTGTCGGTCACCGTGTGTGCCGTACGAAGACGTCCGGCTGGCCGTTGGTGTCGTCCGGCACCAGGTCCGGCGCGGCCGAACTGAACGCCACCGCACGGCCGTTGGCGGCGACCCCGGCCCGGCCGACCTGGGCGTCCGCGGGCCCGGCCGGCGTGCGCGCGCCCGTGCGCAGGTCGAGCAGGACGGGCCCGTCGCCCCCGGCGAGCACGGCGTACCTGCCGTTCGCGGAGGCCGAGAGCGCGGGCTCCGCGGCGACGCGTTCCGTGGCGCCGGTGCCCGGCGTGTGGGCGTACAGACCGCCGTCGGCGTTGAACAGGACGCGCCGGCCGTTCGCGGTGATCCGGATCAGCGAGGCCGTGCCGAGGCCGGTGTCGACCTGGGTGCGCCCGCCCGTGGCGCGGTCCTTGAGGAAGACGTCCGCCTGGTCCGCGGAGCCGCCGCGGCGGAGCTGATACGCGACGCGGGTGCCGTCCCCGCTCACCGACGACCCGGCCTTCGGGCCCTCCTCCGGCGGCGAGATCAGCTCGTCCGTGCCGGTGGCGGTGTCACGCACGTACAGCAGGCGGGTGTTCTGGTCGCCGTCGCGGTTGCCGAGGGTGTACGTGACGTGGGTGCCGTCGGGGCTCAGGGATCCGACGGCGCCCATCTCGTTGAAGCCGGGCGGGTCCTTGGGCCACAGGACTTCGGAGGTGCCGGTGGTGGCGTCGTACAGATAGGGGGACGGGTACCTGCGGCCCACCGCGTACGCGGCGCGGCTGCCGTCGTGGCTGAGCAGCGCCGAACCCCACCAGTAGCCGTCCTGCCCGACGCCCGTGACCGCGCCGGTCGCGAGGTTCTTGAAGCGCAGGCACGCGAAGTACCCTCCGCAGCCGAGGGCGGGCGCCCGCGACAGGAACGCGACGTGCTGCCCGTCGCCGCTGATCGCGGCGGTGTCCGACGGGCCGTCGGCCTGGGTGCCGTCGGCGGTGACGCTGGCGCGCTCGGTGCGCGGCGCGCGCGGGTCGGCGTGCGCCGCGGTCGGGGCCGCGGCGCCGAGCGCGGCCACGAGGACCGCGCTCAGCAGGGTGGTCGACGTGCGGCGCATCAGAGCGCCCGCCACAGGAAGATGTCGGCCTTGCCGTTCGTGTCGCCCGGGACGATCCCGGCGTCGGGGCTGTCGAAGACGAGCCGCCCCTGGTCGTCGATCGCGCCGGGCACGCCGCGTGCGTTGCCCTGGACGACGGTCTCGTGGCCGTTCGGCAGGTGGCGCAGGCGGAGTTCGGAGTACGCCACGGGGTCGTTGCTCTGGTACAGCACGTCGCGGCCGCTCGGGCTGAGGGCGTCGGCCCGCTTGCCCGGGAGGCGGGTGGTCGTGCCGGTGCGTACGTCGCGGACGTAGGCGCCGTCGGCCGTGTTGACGGCGATGACGTGGCCGTTGCCGCTGAGCTGGACGAGCTCGCTCGACCCGCCGTCGTCGACGCGGGTGCGGGTGTCCTTCTCGCGGTCCGCGAGCCAGACGTCGCCGGTGCCCGCGTCGCGGTAGGCGACGTAGCGGCCGTCGGCGCTGATGGACGGGTCCCGCATGTCCCGGGTGGAGTCCCCCGGGGCGCCGCTGACGACCTCGTAGGTGCCGGTGACGCGGTCGTAGACCTCGACGCGGTCCGGGATCGACGGGTGCTCGGCGACCTGGCTGAAGGCGATGTAGCGGCCGTCGGCGCTCATCTGGGCGCTGTTGGACCCGGCCTTGGACGAGCCGGTGCTGATGAGCTTGCCCTGGCCGGTCTCCAGGTCGAGGAGCTTCACCTTGACCGTGTGGGTGCCCCAGGTGAGGAACGTGGCGTACCGGCCGTCGTCACTGATGGCCGGGTCCTGGAGGGAGTCCCTGATCCGTGTGACCTCGCCGGTCGTGTTGTCGCGGACGTGGACGCCGCCCGGCGGCCGTGGCGTGGGCTCCTGCGTGAGGTTGGTGGCGGCGCTGCCGAAGACCGTGAAGGCGCCGTTGCGCGAGAGGCTGGCGTGCGAGGAGCCGCCGTTGGCCTCGGTGCCGTCGGCGGCGACGGAGACGCGGTCCACGCCCGCCTGTTGCCCGGTGACCGCCGTCCCCGCGTGTGCCGCGGTCAGGCCGCCCGCGGTGAGGAGCGCCGTCAGGGCGGCGGTAAGCACGGGCCTGACGGCGGGCCTCAGCGCGGGCCTGGTGATGCCGCTCCGGTGGTGCGTCGTGCTGCTGCTCATCGACTGCCTCCTGGAGTTGCTCATGGGTTCGCCTCCTACCGCGCTGTGCGGACGAATACGTCCTGGACGCCGTTGGTGTCGCCCGCCACGAAGTGCTCGTCGTCGAAGCCGCCGAAGACGACGGTCCGGGCGCGGGCGTCCATCCGCGCGCCCACGGCGTTCGCGGGCCTGCCGTCCTTGTCCGGGGAGACCAGGGCGTTGGCGCCGGTGCGCAGGTCGCGCACGAACTCCGCGTCGTCGACGGTCAGGACCGGCCAGGTGTCGAGAAGGAGCTTCGACCCGTCGGCGGAGACCCCGTCGACGGAGAGCACGCCGTCGGGCCCGGGGAGGACCGCGTCGATACGGGTGACGTTTCCGGTGCGCAGGTCGCGCACGAACGGGTTGACGCTGTCGTTCGGGTCCCGGCCCGGCACCAGGTTGGAGGCGCCGGAGTCGAAGGCGAGCGTGGCACCGTCGGCGCTGAGCTGCGGGTTGGTGGCGGCGCCGTCCGCGGGGCTGCCGTCGTGCGTGGTGTCGGCCTGGGTCTCGCCGCCCGTGTCGCGGTCGTGGACATACAGGTCGGACCAGTCGCCGCGCGGCGGGGTGCCGTGCACGTACTGGTAGGCGACCGTGCGGCCGTCGGCGCTGATCGTCGGGGCGCGGAAGCCGCGGAAGCCCGCGTCGCCGTCGGCGGGGAAGCTGACCTGCTCGGTGCGCCGGGCGCGCAGGTCGCGTACGTAGACGGCCTGGGCGCCGGTGGTCGTGGAGTCGGAGTCGTCGACGGTGAAGGCGACGGTGCGGCCGTCCGCGGAGAGCGCGGGCGTGGCGCCGTTCTCGAACGGCATGGGCAGGTCCACGTCGGCGCGCTCGGTCCGGCCCGTCCGCAGGTCCCGGACGACGACGGCGGACGTGGCGCCGTCCTGCGCCGTGTAGGCGAGGTAGCGGCCGTTCGCGCTGAGCGCCGGCGAGGAGAGCTCGCCGAGCGGGTCCACGACGCGCTGGAGCCTGCCGCGGCGCAGGTCGCGGACGAACAGGTCGGTGCGGTCGTTGGTGTCGCCGCGGACGAGGTTGGTGGCGGCCGAGGTGAAGGCGACGACGCGGCCGTCCGCGCTGACGACCGGGGCGCTGGACGGGCCGTCGGCCTGCCCGCCGTCGGCGGCGACGCTGATCAGGCGCGTGGTCCCGGCAGAACGGGCGGCCGCGGAGGTCCCGGGGGCCGCGGCGGACCCGGCGAGCTGAGCGGTGGCCGCGGCGGGCCCGCGGGACGCCGGTGCGGGCGCGCCGGTCGGTGCGGGCGCGTCGGGCGCCGCTGCGGGCGCGTCGGTCGGTGCGGCGAAGGCCGCGGGCAGCGCCGCGGCCGAGAGTAAGACGGCGAGGGCGCCCCCGCCCACCGTCCGCACCGCTCTGCCGCGTCTCTTCTTCCGTCTGGCTCCGGCCATGCGTTCCCCCCAGAGGGCAGCTGCCCCCGGCCCGACGCCAGGGGCCCACCGGGGATGCAAGCGCACGCCGGGTGCGGGGGTCAATCAGCTGGAACGCGTACAACCTGGACGGGGTGTCAAGCGTCCGCGACCGCCCCCGCACCCAGCGTCTGGTCGATGAACTCCCGTGCGTGGCCGAGGACTTGGTCCCGGTCCGTGCCGCGCAGGCCGATCGCCAGATGGATGCTCAGACCGTCCAGGAGCGCGCGCAGACGGGTCGCGGCCCGGTCCGGGTCGACGGCCCCGAACTCGCCGTGCGAGATGCCCTCGGCGAGCAGCCCGACGAGGTCGCGGTGCCAGGCGCCCTCGATGGCGGCCTGCCGCTCGCGGCCGCCCGCGTCGGCGTTGAGCGAGCGGTTCCACACCTCCAGCCACAGCGTCCAGTGCGGATCGCGGTGGCCGTCGGGGACGTACAGGCCGACGTACGCGTCGAGCCGCTCCCTGGCCGGGGCGTCCTGTGCGAGCAGCTGCCGCCGCTCGGCGCCGAGCCGCCCTTCGCTCCACTCCAGGGTGCGCAGGAGCAGCTCGTCCTTGGAGCCGAAGTAGTACAGCAGGTGGCCGCTGCTCATGCCGACCTCGCGGCCGAGCGCGGCCATGGTGAGCTGTTCGAGGCCGTGCTCGGCGATCATCGCCATGGCGGCGGCGAGGACGTCCTCGCGCGGCGGCGCGTTCTTGCGCGCACCTGCCATCCGTACTCCTAGATCCTGGGCTGCTGCTGGGTGATGCAGTGGATGCCACCGCCTCCGGCAAAGATCGTACGGGCGTCGACGAGCGTGACGGTCCGGTCGGGGAAGAGCCGCCGGAAGATGTCCGCCGCGACCTCGTCGTGCGGGTCGTCGAAGCCGCACAGGACGACGCCGCCGTTGCACAGGTAGTGGTTGATGTACGAGTGGTCGACCCAGCCCTCGTCGTCGGCGAGGACGGTCGGCGCGGGCACCTCGACGACTTCGAGGGCCCGCCCCCGCGCGTCGGTCCGGGACTTCAGCAGCCCGATGACCTCCTTGCTGACTTCGTAGTCGGGGTGGGCCGGGTCCCGCTGGCTGTGCACGAGCACGACGCCGGGCGCGGCGAAGGCGGCGACGATGTCGACGTGCCCGAGGGTGCCGAAGCCGTGGCCCGGGTAGTCGGCGGTGAGGCCGCGCGGCAGCCAGATCGCCGCGCTGGTCCCCAGGTGGGCGTGGATCTCGGCCTCCACCCGCTCCTTCGTCCAGCCGGGGTTGCGCTCGGGGCCGAGCTGCACGGTCTCGGTGAGGAGCACGGTGCCCTCGCCGTCGACGTGGATGCCGCCGCCCTCGTTGACGAGCGGGGTGGAGTGCGCGGGGACGCCCGCGAGGTCGGCGACGTGCCGGGCGACCTTCGCGTCGTGCTCCCAGCGGGCCCACTCCTGCGCGCCCCAGCCGTTGAACGTCCAGTCCACGGCGGCGAGCCGCCCGGTGGCCGAGTCGCGCACGAAGGTCGGCCCGATGTCCCGCATCCAGGCGTCGTCGAGCTCGCGCTCCACCAGGTCGACAGCGGGCCCGAGGAGCGCGCGGGCGGACGCGGACTGGCCGGGCCCGCACACCATGGTGACCGGTTCGAAGCGGCGCACGGCGCGGGCCACGGACGCCCAGGCCCTGCGGGCCTCGTCGAGCTCCTCAGGGGTGGCGAAGGTGGGGTTGGGCCCGGGCCAGGCCATCCAGGTGCGCTCGTGCGGGGCCCACTCGGCGGGCATGTACAGCGTCATGGGGGTCCTTACAGGAAGTACAGGCGGTTGAGGGAGACGGAGTCGGCGGGCTCGGAGCGCAGCGGGTCGCCGTCGAGGGTGACGAGGCCGGTGCGCTGGTCCACGTCGACGGCGCCGGTGCGGGAGTTCAGGCGCAGGTCGGCGGGGCCGATGCCGCGGGTGCCGCGGACGGCGACGCGGCGGCGCCGGGTGGGCATGAGGTCGTGGCCCTGGTCGACGGCGGCCCGGGCGACGAAGGCCACGGACAGCTCGGCGGCGGTCGCGCCGTACGCCCCGAACTGCGGCCCGAGCACGAGCGGTTCGCAGGTGTCGGTCGCGGCGTTCGGGTCGCCGACGACGCCGTACGCGGGGAAGCCCGCCTTGAGGACCAGCTGCGGTTTCGCCCCGAAGAACTCGGGCCGCCACAGCACGACGTCGGCGAGCTTCCCGACCTCGATGGAGCCGACCTCGTGGGCGAGGCCGTGCGCGATGGCGGGGTTGAGGGTGAGCTTGGCGATGTAGCGCAGGACGCGGGCGTTGTCGTCGCCGGGCCCGTCGCCGTCCATGGGGCCGAGCTCGGCCTTCATCTTCCCGGCCATGGCGAAGGTGCGCCGCACGGTCTCGCCGGCCCGCCCCATGCCCTGCGCGTCGGACGACGTGATGCCGATGGCGCCGAGGTCGTGCAGGACGTCCTCGGCGCCCATGGTCCCGGCGCGGATGCGGTCGCGGGCCATGGCGGCGTCGCCGGGCAGGTCGGTCTTCAGGTCGTGGACGGAGACGATCATGCCGTAGTGCTCGGCGACCGCGTCCCGCCCGAAGGGCAGGGTCGGATTGGTGGAGGACCCGATGACGTTCGGGACGCCCGCCATCTTCAGGACGTTCGGTACGTGGCCGCCGCCGCACCCCTCGATGTGGAAGGCGTGGATGGTGCGGCCCTCCAGGACCTTCAGGGTGTCCTCGACCGAGAGGCACTCGTTCAACCCGTCGCTGTGCAGGGCGACTTGGACGTCGTGCTCCTCGGCGACGCGCAGCGCGGTGTCGAGGGCGCGGGTGTGGGCGCCCATGTCCTCGTGCACCTTGAACCCGCTCGCGCCGCCCTCGGCGAGCGCCTCCACCAGCGGGGCCGGGTCGGAGGACGAACCCCGGCCCAGGAAGCCGATGTTGACCGGCCAGGCGTCGAAGGCGCCGAACGCGTGCCGCAGCGCCCAGGGCGAGTTGACGCCCACGCCCCACACGGGCCCGAACTCCTGCCCGATGACCGTCGTGACCCCCGACGCGAGGGAGGCCTCCATGATGCGCGGCGAGAGCAGGTGCACATGGGTGTCCACGGCTCCGGCGGTGGCGATCAGGCCCTCCCCGGACACGATGGACGTGCCGGTGCCGACGACCACGTCGACGCCGTCGAGCGTGTCCGGGTTCCCGGCCCGCCCGATGCCCGCGATCCGCCCTTCCCGGATGCCGATGGACACCTTCCGGATGCCCTGCACGGCGTCGATCACGAGCACGTTGCTGATGACGACGTCGCAGGTGTCGCGCACGGCGGCGGCCTTGAGGTGCAGCCCGTCCCGCGCGGTCTTGCCGAATCCGGCGAGGAACTCGTCGCCGTACTTCTGGGCGTCGGACTCGACGCGGACGGTGAGCCCGGAGTCGCCGAGGCGGACCCGGTCACCGGCGCGGGGGCCGTGCGTGGCGGCGTACTCATAGGGGTTCATCGGTCGGCTCCCAGATATCCGCAGGCCACGGCCCGTCGCAGTGCCTCGTCCTTCGCGCCCGGCGCGTCCAGGGGCCCGTCGACGAGCCCCGCGAAGCCGACCGCGACCCGGTCGCCCCCGATCGGCAGGAGCCCGACCTCGACGCTCTCCCCGGGCCCGAACCGCACCGACGACCCGGCGGGCACGGCGAGCCGCATCCCGTAGGCCCGCTCCCGTGCGAAGTCGAGCCGGGGGTTGGCCTCGAAGAAGTGGAAGTGGGAGGTGACGGAGACGGGCACCGTGGCCGTGTTGGTGACGGTGACCCGGGCGACCGCCGCGGGCTCGGCGTGCTCCGGCCCCGGAAGCAGCGCGCCCGGGGCCCGCTCCCCCAGGCCGCCCCCGATCGGATCGCCGACCACCGCGAGCCGTGATCCGTCGTCGAACACGGCCTCCACGTGCACCTCGGTGACGACGTCCGCGACGCCCGGCAGCACGTCGTCGGGGCCGAGCACGGACCGGGCGCGCTCGACGGCCTCGCCGAGCCGGGCGCCGTCGCGGGCCGCCTCGCACACGGTGTCGGCGATCAGCGCGGTCGCCTCGGGGACGTTGAGCCGCAGCCCGCGCGCTCTGCGGGCACGGGCGAGCTCGGCCGCGCCGAAGAGCAGCAGCCGGTCGCGTTCGGTCGGGGTCAGTCGCACGCCGTACACCTCACATCCGCGCCGTGTCCGGAGGGACACATTTGAATGCCACTCTAAGCAAAGATTCGAGAACGCGGAAGCATGAACCATTGACGCCGCCATACGCCGTAACCCAGATTGAACGCCACTCAAACCCAATGCCAGCACCCGCAGGTCCGAGCGAGCGTCAGGGGCACCTTCATGCCGATAGAACAGCGCGGAGTCGACACCGTTCCCGACGAGGAGCGCACCAGTGGCCCCCGGGACGTGGTCGCGATCCTGCTCGGCTCCAACCTCTGCCTCGGGGTGATCATCTTCGGCTGGCTGCCGGTCTCGTTCGGCCTCGGCTTCTGGCAGTCGGTGACGGCGGTGGTCGCGGGCACGCTGATCGGCACGGCCCTGACCGCGCCCCTGGCCCTGGTCTCCCTGCGCACGGCCACGAACCTCTCCACCTCCTCCGGCGCCCAGTTCGGCGTCCGGGGCCGCCTGATCGGCTCGGTGGTCGGCCTGCTCCTGTCCCTCGGCTACACCGCCCTGACCCTGTGGATCGGCGGCGACGTCCTGGTCGGCACCCTGCACCGGCTGTGCGGACTGCCGACGGGCGGACTCTCGTACGCCCTGGTCTACGCGCTGCTCGCGGCGGCGACGGTGGGCGGCGCGGTGTACGGCTACCGGGTGCTCCTTCGCCTGTCCCGCATCCTCGCCGTCGCCATGACGGCGCTCCTGGTCCTCGGCGTCATGGCGTACGCGCCCGACTTCACCGCGGCCGCGCTGCCCGGTGCGGGCGGCTACGCGCTCGACTCGTTCTGGCCGACCTGGCTGCTCGCCCTCGTGGCCGCGGGCCTCTCGGGCCCCATCGCCTTCATCACCCTGCTCGGCGACTACACACGGTACGTCTCACCGCGGCGGCACAGCTCCGGCGCGGTGCTCCGGGCCACCTGTCTCGGCCTGACGGCGGGCCTGCTCGTGCCGCAGCTCTTCGGCACGTTCACCGCGTACGCGGCGCGGGCCGCGGCCGACTACGCCGGGCCGCTGGTGGCGGCGGCCCCCGGCTGGTACCTGGTCCCGCTCCTTCTCGCCGCGTCCGCCGGGTCGGTCGGCAACGCCGGTCTGATGCTGTACTCGATGGGCCTCGACCTCGACGCGATCGTGCCGCGGGCCTCGCGGGCGCGGGCCACCTGCGTGGTGGCCGTCGTCGCCACGGCGTGCGTGTTCGTGGGGCACTTCGCGTGGGAGGCGCAGGACGCGATGACCTCGTTCGTGCTGTTGCTCACGGCGGTCGGGACGCCGTGGGCCGTGATCACACTGATCGGGTTCGTCCGCTGTCGTGGGGTCTACGACGCGGAGGCCCTCCAGGTGTTCAACCGCCGCGCGCGGGGCGGGATCTATTGGTTCCGGGGTGGGTGGAACGTGGGGGCGACGGTCGCGTGGGGCCTGGGTGCGGTGGTCGGACTCCTCGCGGTGTCCCTCCCCTCGTACGAGGGCCCGCTGCTCGCCCTGACGGGCGGGGTCGATGTGAGCTTCGTGCTGTCGGGGGTGGTGGGGGGTGCCGCTTACGCGGTGTGCCCCAACCCCGCCCCTTCCCGGCTGTGTCGATTTGCGGCTCCGCCGCGGGGGGCTCCGCCCC
>NZ_JBHYJH010000018.1:0-79096 GCF_042740445.1 Streptomyces sp. NPDC059003
GCGGGGGTCCAGGGGGCGCAGCCCCCTGGTTCGGGAAGGGGCGGGTCTGGGGCGCACCCGCGAGGGAAAACGCCTAGCGCCCCACGTCCTGCCCGAAGTGCGCATACCCCTCCGGCGCCCCCAGCCCCTTCGGCCCGAAGGAGTCAAGCCCGGCCGTGGTGAGCCCGGAGGCACCGCCCCGGAACACCCAGGCCGCCCCCGAGTTCTCGTACGCGCCGTCCTCCCCGTGCGCAGTGACGGTCAGGTCGGCCTTCTTGTCCCCGTTGAGGTCGGACAGCAGCACCCGGTGCCCGAACCAGTCCTCGGACTCGGACGCACCGGGCACACCGGGCTTGGACTGGTCGAAGGCCTGCGCGCCCGTCCCGCTGAGGCCCCCGCGGGCCCCCTTGAGCAGGACGACGGACCCGGCGTCGGTGACCCGGGAGACCCCGCTGCCGATGTCCTCGCCGGGCACGCCCACGGCGACGTCGGCGTAGCCGTCACCGTTCACGTCACCGGCGCTGATGTCGGACCCGAACCGGTCCCCGGTCTCGCCGACCCCGGGCACACCGGCGGTGTCCTGGGTGATCTTCTTGGTGCGGGTGGCCGCGGGGCCGTTGGCGCTGCCGTAGTCGACGCGGACGGTTCCCTTGTCGGACTCGTTGTCGTCGTTGCTGCTGCCGTTGTCACGGGTGACGAAGTCGCCGTAGCCGTCACCGTCGACGTCGGCGATCGCGCCGCCGAGCGAGGACTTGAGGCTCTTGTCGGTCTTGGTGAGCCCGTCCTTGGTGCCCTTCCAGAAGCGGCTGGCGTACGCCATCTCCTCGAACCCGTGGCTGGTGACGAGGTCGTCGATGCCGTCGCCGTTCAGGTCGCCGGCGATGAGGTCGCCGGGCCCGAAGGTCTTGCCGGTGAGGATGGCCTGCTGGCGGGCGGGCTTGCCCTCCCGGGTGAAGGGACCGTACGCGATGGTCATGCCCGCGTCGTCCTCGTCGTTGTCGGGGTAGTCGCGGGTGGCGAGGTCGCGATGGCCGTCGCCGTTGAAGTCGCCGACGCCGTACCCGGCGAGCTTGAAGGGCAGTTCGGCGGACGCGCCGGTCAGCCCGTCCCGTGACCCCCACAGGACGAGGGGCTTGCTCCCCCAGTTGCCGCTCACGGTGAGATCGGTGAACCCGTCCCCGTCCAGATCCACGGCCGTCGCCGAGGTCCCGAAGGTCCCGTCCTTCTCGATCTCGCCGGGGACGCCCTCCGTGCCCTGGTTGATGATCTTCGGGTGCGCCCGGTCGGGCCCGTTCTTGGAGCCGTACACGACGGCCACGTAACCGGCGTACGTCTTGCCGTCGATGGTGGCGTACGGGGCGGTGATGGCGAGGTCGGCGTACCCGTCGTGGTTGAAGTCGGTGACGGGGGTGCGGGGCGCCTGCGCGGCGGGCGTGGCGGCGGATGCGGTGCCGGTCGCGGCGAGCGCGGTGGCGGTCGCGGTGGCCACGAGCGCGGCGGCTATGGCGGTGCGTCGCACTGAGTCCTCCTCTGGATGGTGGTACTTGGGAGACCCGTGAGGTGGATGAAGGGTTGCACGCGACGAAAATTGACCCACATTTCCAAAGCTGAAGTGACCTGAACAGCAGGTCATTCACGCCATAGAGTTCTGACCATGAACACGGACAACAACGCCACCGCCGCCGCCACCACGACCCCCCTCCAGCCGGTCCTGACCCGCCACGCCGACGCCGAGACCTGCGCCGACCCCAGCAGCGTGATGACCCTCCTCGGCGAGACGGGCACCGCCGGCGGCAACGGCTTCACCAGCTACCGCTCCACCTTCGCCAAGGGCGCGGTCGGCGCGCCCGCCCACTTCCACACCAAGGCGACGGAGCTGTTCTTCGTCATCAGCGGATCGCTCCAGGTCCTGGTGGGCGACGAGATCACCATCCTGAACGCGGGCGACTTCCTGGCGGTCCCGCCGCACACCCCGCACGCCTTCGCGGCGGCCCCCGGCAGCGAGGCGGACGTCCTCTTCGTCTTCACGCCGGGCATGGACCGCTTCGACTACCTGCGCCTGCTCGGCCGCGTCCTGCGCGGTGAGGCCGACCCCAAGGAGATCGCGGAGTCCTCGGAGCGGTTCGACAACCACTACGTGGACAGCGCGGTGTGGCGGGCGGCGCTGGAGGCCGCGAAGTAGTCGGAATTCCACGACAATAGTCCGGAATTAATCAATAACCTCCCCCTTTCGCAACCATGTCCGAACAGTCTGCGCCGTAGTCGGCTTGGCCACATCTGCCCCTGCGCGGCGATCAGTTCCCCCGCATGGTGGAGAGCCTGTGCTGGTCGGCGCCCGGCTAACCCTTGCCCGGCGCCGTCCGGCCGTCCGTTGGCCTGTTCTGCGAGAGAGGAAGTCCGCACATGGCTCCGATCCCCGTCAAGCCCGGCAAGTACAAGATCCACGCGCACATCATCGGCCCGACCAGTCTGCTGACGGCCACCGAGTACGCCGTCAAGCACGGCGCTCCCGTCATCACCGACCGCCTCAACCCGCTCCCGATCGAGCAGGAGTGGATCATCGACCTGCCCGAGGCCGGGCAGGAGCCGGTGCCCGGATCGCCGTACGTGATCCACCTCGCGTACCACCCGGCGGCGGGCCTCGTCGTGCCCGAGGACAAGCTGTACGTCAACAGCGTGCCGCGCGCCGAGTGGGCGAAGTTCACCTTCGAGCGGGTCATCGGCGGCCTCAAGATCCTGTCGGAGAACGGCCTCGCCCTACGCGCTGGCCACCGCGGCGCGCAAATCGTACTCGTCAAGCCCCAGCCCGAGTTCCAGGAGACCTGGACCCTGGAGTACCTGGGCCCGATCCCCACGGAGGAGTAACGCGGGGCGGCACACGGTCAGGGTGGTGGACTCCGGGGACCGGCTACCCGAGCGGGCACGCCAGTCCCGGCAGCGCGCGATTCGGTGAGCAGCAGACCAGGGCCAGCGAGAGGAACGCGGGGCGTTCCAGGTAGAAGCCGTGGGACACGTCGCCGCCCCGGCTGAGCCGCTCGGCGGCGGAGTCCACCAGCGCCGCAATCCGGCTGCCGTCGCGATCCGCCGCGGAGGCGAACCGGGGAGCGTGCGCCACCAGTTGTTCCCCGAGCCAGGCCGCCGCGCCTTGCGGCTCCTGCCACGTCCCCCGGACCATGGCCCCCGGCTTGATCAGCCAGTACGCCGTCTCCAGCGGCGGCAGGTCCACCGCGGGGAACTCCGCCGCCACCGCGCGATGCCGCTGGATCAGCTCAGGCCTGCTGCCGGGTGGGGGCGGGTCCGGGTGCGCGGGCCGTCGCAGCGCCTCGACGTCGAACCGCTGCTTCGGCCCCACCCACAGATACCCGTGATGGTGGCGGACCTGCCGGAAAGCGGTCAGGCGGAAAGCCCGAACCGGGCCGGTTCGATACCGGCCGCGTCCAGTTCGCCGGTGGTGTAGCGCAGCGGTTCCATGTCCGGCCGCTTGCTGTCGCCCACGGCCCACGCGTCCGGCCCGATCTTCGCGAGGGTGAGACAGCCTTCGGTGCAGGGGCCGCCGCACGCCTGCATGAAGGTGGCGCCGGTGATGTCGAGTGCGTAGAGGTCGGTTCCGTTCTGCATGGGGGTGCCTTCCTGTTCGTCCTGCGGCCTTGAGTGGCGCGCTGACGACGCTAGGGAGAGCGGAGGATGCGAGGCCATCTTGTTGCACGTTGTTGCACGCGAATCACCTGAGCGTGTCCATCGCCTTGCCGATCAGGGAGCGGGCGCGCGGGCCGTACATGGCCATCCGGGAGAGCCGCGCGAATGCCCGGAGGTACACCTCGACCTCCGTCGGGGCGGTCACGGTCACCTTCGCGGTCAGCAGCTCGACGTGGACGCGTTCGTCGTCGAACACGGTGAACGTCTCCGGTCCCCACAACACGCGCGGTGCGGCGCGCGGAATGATGCCGAGCGACACGGCCGGGTAGGACATGGCCGTCAGCAGGTACTCCAGTTGGCCCGTCATCACCGAGTCATCGCCCACGCGATGAGTGAGCACGTCTTCCTCAACCAGTATGACTACGCGGTGCAGGCCGTCGCGGATGATCTGTGACCGATCGGTACGGGCGGCAGCCGCCGCGTCGACGTCGTCCGGCAACGAGCGGAAGTCAGCGATCAGCGACAGCAGGGCATGGGCGTAACTCTCCGTCTGGATCAGACCGGGCACCACCCGGGAGCAGTACACCCTGAAGAGCTTCGTCCGTTCATAGAGCGGAAGGTTGGCTGTTTGGAGTCTTCGCAGCCCTGTGCGCTGCATCCGCCGCCACTCGACGTACATGGAGTCGGCCGAGCGGGACGCGGCGATGAGATCCGGTGCTTGCCCCTCGGCTTCACAAGCAGCACACCAGGCCAGAATGTCGGCGTCCGACGGTACGGTCCTTGCTGCCTCGACGCGCGAAGTCTTGGCCTTGTTCCATCCGCATCGATCGGCCAGTTCCTGCATCGTGAGGCCGGCATCGCGGCGCAGATCGCCAAGGCGCGCCGCGATGGCTTCCCGGGCGGCCCGCGCGCTGGAGGACGGAGACGATGACATGGGCTGGCCACTGTGCCAGGGAGACGGTCAGACCTCGTACTCCTCGTGCGGAACACCCCGGGCCCAGGCTTCCTCGAACGATGCCGCGAAGAGCTTCAGCACACGGGGGTCGGAGCTGAACTCGTCCTCCACGAGCGTCCCGTTGCCCGCGAAGTGGTGAATCCTCGCCAGCCGGTCGTCGAACAGCCAGAAGTCGTTGCCGGGAAGCAGAAGGTCCGACGCGCGACGTCGGGACACCCATCGGACGTGCTCACCTGCCGCGAGATTCGCCCGGGTCATGTAGTGCTCCCACCGGATGTACTCCGACGCGGGCTCGCTGATGATCCGAACTCTGCGGATGACCACTCCGCGCCGCACGGCCTCCGTGATCCGCTCGTGGAACGGGCGCCACCACGAGGCCCGGTCGTCCCAGTCGATGCGGTGACCGCGCCGCCACGCCGCGAAGCGCTCGTTGTCGCCGTAGTCGTCCCGCGTCTCCAGGTGGATCGCCGAGCGTTCCGTGGCCTGGATGCACTCAGCGAAGCTCGGCTGCCGAGCGTTCTGCTGCATCGCAGGCCTCCCTGATCCGGGGCACCATGCGGGCTGGGAGACGGATCACCGCCTCCGTGTCCGGAATGGGTCCGGCGTCCAGGCATTCCGTCCTGGTGGGTTCGTCCGCCTTCCACCCCTGGATGACGAGGTCGGCGTTCTTGTCGTCCACCCAGACGGTAGGGCAGTGGTCCTCGTCCGTGTCGGGATCCTTGCCGAAGAGCAGCAGAGCCATGGCTTCCTCTCCCGTGCTGTGGAATTCCGCACTCCCACACGCCTCAGCGTTCCGACGCGAACGTCAGGAACTCGGCCCAGGCCTCGCCTCTGACGGTGAGCCGGGCCGAGTTCCTGGTTTTGGAGTCGCGTACGTGGACGGTGGCGTGCGGGGTGGATATGGCTACCTCGACGCAATCCGGGCCGTCGTTGCCGCTGTAGCTGCTCTTGAACCAGTTCAGCTCGGATGTCATGTCTCTGCTCCCATGACTCTCTCGATGAAGGCCAGCGACTCCCGGGGCGAGAGGGCCTGCGCCCGGATCATGCCATAGCGCATTTCTAGGACTTGGACGTCTCGAGGATCGCTGATCACGCGGTCGTAGAGCTGGGCCTCGACGTGTCCCAGCGTTGTGCCCTCCCGGAGCTTCAGCAGCCGGAACGAGCCCATCATGCCCGCGTGTTCCTCACGATCCATGGGCATGACCTGGATCGAGACATGGCGCAACGTGCCTACGTCCAACAGGTGTTCGAGCTGGTGTCGCAGCACCATTCTGCCCCCGATCGGCCGCCGCAGCGTGGCCTCTTCCTGGACAAAGGTCACCTCTGGTCGTGGTACTCGGTCGAAGACAGCTTTCCGCGCCATGCGCGCGGCAACGAGTCGCTCGACCTCGTCCTCCGCATACGCGGGCCGCCGCATCTCGTACAGCGCCCGTGCGTACTCCGGTGTTTGCAGCAGCCCGTGGATGTGAAGGCTGGCGTAGGCGCCGAGGTCGACCGACTCGTCCTCCAGCTTCTTCAGGTCCCGGACCTTCTTCGGATACCGGGCCTCCTCCACGTCCTTCTTCATCGCGGAGATCTTGCCGCCCGCGCCCAGGACCTCGTCCGCCTTGTCCAGGAAGCTGACCGCCTTGGGGATCCGCCGCCCTCGCTCGACCGAGGACACCATCTCGCCGCCGTACCCGATGGCCGCGCCCAGCTCCGGCTGGGTCAGGCCGGCGGCCTCGCGCCACGCCTTGATCTGGCGGCCCACCGCCTTGAGTGCTGCCGTCGCTTCCTCGTCCTCCATGCCGCCCACCTCCCGCGTACGAGCCGGACAGTCCCGGGCGGTACCCGGACAGTCGCTCTGCGTACCGGCTCACCTGCTGTTCAGGGTAGACAGGAGTGGCCACGCTGAGTGATGTGAATGGTGAAATGACTCAACGGGCCGTGGAAGTACGGCACTTCTCGCTGCTGTTGGCCGCCACGCGCAAGGGTGCGCGGCTGGCGCGGACGCTCACGGAGCGTCAACTCCGGGTCTGGGATCTGGCGTCCGGCGACGCCGAGCAGATCGTCGCCGAACTCGCCGCCAACGCCGTGCTGCACGGCCACGTACCGGGCCGGGACTTCCGCCTGACGCTCCGGCTGGACTCGGCCGACGTGCTCCGCGTCGAGGTGACGGACGCGCGGGGCGACCGGGTCCCGCGTATCGACGACCCGGGGGAGGAGGGGCGGGCGGAGTCGGGCCGGGGGCTCCGGCTCGTGGCGGCGTACGCGGATCGGTGGGGCGTGGACGAGGAGGTGGACGGCTGCAAGACGGTGTGGGCGGAACTGGCACCGGGTCGCGTGGAGTTGTGACCCGGTCGGGCGCGACGCCAAAGAGGAAAGAACCAGGGAAAGGACCTACCCCGCCCCACCAGCCCCGGTGCTCACTCGCACGGGTGAACATCGCCAACTCGGCTGGCGTGTACGGCAGTCGGTGGTGCAGCGTCAGCGACGACAACCGCAGACATGAAACGGCCCTCGCCGGGACTGGCATCCCTGAGCGAGGGCCTGTTCACCGAGGAAGAAGCGAGCTCTTCCTGATGACTGAGCAGCAGCTTAGCGCGCCTGTGCGCGCCCAGTCCGGCCGTTCCGGAGCCGGAGTCCAACACGTGACCGTTCCGATCAGGGAGCGGTTCACCGTGGTCGCACATGATCTCGCCCAGCACCCACATCTGTCAGGCCTTGCTGTCGGCGTGGGCGTCCACATCCAGTCGGTGCCCGACGGCACCCGGGTCGGGATCAAGGACCTTGCCTTACGGCTCAGCGAGGGCGAGATCCGGATCGCCGCCGCCTTGCGGGAGTTGGAGAAGTACGGCTTCCTGCATCGCTTCAAGGAACGGCTGCCGTCGGGGAAGATCGTGACCCGCACGGTCTGGTACAACAAGCCGCGGTCGGTCGCCATCGAGGCTCCAGCTCCAGCTGAGGCGCCCGCCCCGGAGCCCCTGGACCCGCAACCCGCGAGTGACTGCCCGGCGGCGAACGACCTGTTGGCGGGGCTGCGGGCCCACGACCCCCGCCTCCTCCTGACTCCACGGGACGTACACCGCCTGACTCCCGCCGTCTCCACCTGGCTGGAGCGTGGCGTACCCCCGGCCGCCGTACGCCACGCCCTGACGAACGGCCTCCCACCGGACCCGATCCGGCACCCGGCCGCCCTCCTGGCCCACCGCCTCAAGGTGCTCCTGCCACCGCCCTTGCCCACGCCACCGCGGGAGCCCGACCGGCCTCCCCGACCCGACCCGCTCCAGACCTGCGACGGCTGCGACCGGGCCTTCAGAGCGGCGGGGCCCGGCCGGTGCCGGGACTGCCGCGGGCGCGGTGGCGTCGCGGCGTGACCGGGACCCGCCGGGGGCTAGCGGTTGAGCTCCTCGCCCAGGCGCGCGTGGTCCTCCGGGGCGCCGAGGGCCGCCGGGCCGAAGGACGTGATGCCGGACGTCGTCAGGCCGGTTCCCGTGCCCTTGAGGACCCAGGCGGCGCCCGAGTTCTGGTACGTGCCGTCCTCGTCCGGGGCCACGACGGTCAGGTCGGCCTTCTTGTCGCCGTTCAGGTCGGAGAGGAGGGCCGAGGAGCCGAAGCGGTCGTCCTTCTCGGAGGCGCCGGGGACGTCCGCCGTGGTCTGGGTGAAGGCCTGCGCGCCGGTGCCGCTCAGGCCGCCGCGGGCGCCCTTGAGCAGGACGACGCTGCCCGCGTCCTGGACGTTCTTGGTGCCCGCCTTGACGTCCTCGCCGGGGACGCCGACCGCGACGTCCGCGTAGCCGTCGCCGTTGACGTCGCCCGCGCTGAGCGCGTAGCCGAACATGTCACCGCTGTTGTAGTCGTCGCCGACGTAGCCGCCGGACTCGCCGACGCCCGGGACGCCGGGGCTGTCCTGGGTGATCTTGGAGGTGCGGGTGGCCGCGGGGCCGGTCGCGCTGCCGTAGTCCACGCGGACGGTGCCCGCCTCGGAGTCGTTGTCGTCGTTGCTGGTGCCGTTGTCGCGGGTGACGAAGTCGCCGTAGCCGTCGCCGTCCACGTCGGCGACCGTGCCGCCGACGGACGACTTGATGCCCTTGGACTCGTGGCTCAGGCCGTCCTTGGAGCCCTGCCAGAAGCGGCTCCCGTACGCACGGTCCTCGAAGCCGTGGCTGGTCACGAGGTCGTCGATGCCGTCGCCGGTCATGTCCCCGACGATGTAGTCGCCGTTCTCGTGGCCCCCTTGAATGAAGACGGGGTCCTTCTTGGCGGGCTCGCCGGTGCGCGTGAACGGGCCGTAGGAGACGGTCATCCCGCTGTCGCTGTCGTTCTCGATCGGCCCGTACGTCCCGGTCACCAGGTCGAGCTTCCCGTCGCCGTTGAGGTCACCGGCGCCCAGCTTGGAGTACGACGTGGGGAAGGCGGTGACCGTCTCCGTGAGGCCGTCGGCCGAGCCCCACACGACGACGGACGTGTCCGCGTTGGAACCGATCAACAGGTCGAGGTGGCCGTCGCCGTCGAGGTCGCCGACGGTGACCTGCTTGCCGAAGTAGCCCCACTCCTTCACGTCGCCGGGCACGCCCGCCGTCGACCGGTCGATGACGCGCGCGTGCGCACGGTCGGGCCCGTCCTTGGAGCCGGGCACCACGGTGACGTACCCGGCGATCTTCGTGCCGTCCACCGTGGCGCTCGGCGCGCCGAGCACGAGGTCGGCGTACCCGTCCTTGTCGAAGTCGGCGACGGGCGCCTTGGGCGGGATGGGCGCGGCCTTGGGCGCGGCGGACGCGGTGCCGGTGCCGATCGCCAAGGGCGCGGCGAGCGCGGCGGCAGCGGCGGCGGCTATGAGGGAGCGTCGCACTGTTCCTCCTGGGATGCCTGGGATGCATGTGACATGCGTGAGTGACGCAGAGGAGACCGGCGAAAGGCCGCGACGGTTGTGCCCGCCCGCCTCGAAATCGCGGAATACCCCTCCTTTGACCTGCGGTTGAGGCCTGTATGTCCTCAGTACTTGTGATTGGTTACGACCCGTACGCCTTCCCCACCCCCGGCGTCGACGGAGACGCGATCCAGGCGGCTCTCGACAAGGATCTGGCGCGGCTCGCCGAGCTCGGCGTCGAAGCGGCCATGGCGCTGATCGTCGCCGACTCGACGGCCGAGCCCACCCTCGTCGCGTCGCTCACCGAGCGGCCGTGGGACGTGGTGGTCGTCGGCGGCGGCATCCGCAAGACACCGGAGCTGTTCACCCTGTTCGAGCAGACCGTGAACCTCATCCGCCGCCACGCCCCGCAGGCCGCGATCGCCTTCAACACCACCGCGAACGACACGGCAGAGGCGGCACAGCGCTGGCTGTGACCGAAGCGAGCGTCACCCGGCGTCGTGCGGGGTGTGCACCAGGATCGCTCCGCCCCGGGGCTCCGGGGTGAGCAGGAGTGTCACTTCGTACGACGCCAACTCACCGGAATCCCCGGCCAGCTGGACCGTCCGTGACGTGAAGTCGC
Source organism: Streptomyces sp. NPDC059003 (assembly GCF_042740445.1). Classification (NCBI taxonomy): domain Bacteria; kingdom Bacillati; phylum Actinomycetota; class Actinomycetes; order Kitasatosporales; family Streptomycetaceae; genus Streptomyces; species Streptomyces sp. NPDC059003. The sequence continues at coordinate 10,042 of NZ_JBHYJH010000018.1, forward strand.
CGACCGAGCGGCACGTCCACCAGGACTCCAGGGCCGGGGACTCCGCGCTCAGGAGCGCGGTGATCTCGTGGCTGCGGGACGTGGGGGGCTCGCGGTCGGCTCGGGTGCGGAAGTGGCGGTAGAGGTCCGTCGTCAGGGGCTGCCAGTCGGGCAGGACCTGGTGGTGGCGGGGGTCGGTGGTGAGGAGCAGGAGGAGGTTGCGGCGGTCGGGGGGCGTGGCGGCGGGGTCCGGCCAGAGGGTGGCGTACGGCTCGTTCCAGGCGTGGATGTCGAAGGCCCGGTCCAGGAGCACGGCCGGAGTGGGCCAACTGTTCAGCAGGGAGCGGTAGTCCGGCGCCTCCGAGGGGGCGGGGGAGTCCGTGGGCGCGTAGCCCGCGAGGGCCAGGGCGTGGCGGTGCGCCGCGTCGTCCAGGCGCAGGGTGCGCGCCACCGCGTCCAGGACCTGCCGTGACGTGTCCACACGGCCCTGCTCGAGCCACGTGTACCAGGCCACGGACACGCCGGAGAGCGCCGCGACCTCCTCACGGCGCAGGCCCGCCGTGCGCCGCCGGGGCGTCCCCGGCAGCCCCACGTCCGCGGGCGTGACCAGCTCCCGGTGCGCGCGCAGGAAGCCGCCCAGCTCGTGCCGCAGGGCCGGATTCGTCATCCTGTTACCTCCACTCACCCCATGAACGCCTGCCTGGTCGGCCCCCATTCCCGGCGCGAGGCTTGCCGCATGACCGACACCACGGCCACCGAGGCCACCCCCGTCCTGAACCGCCGCGACAACGACTCCTCCCGGCGCACCGAACCCCGCACCTACATCCGCGTCTACACCGGACCCGGCACCCTGGAGGACGTCACCGCCTTCTACGAGCGGCTGCTGGGCACCGAGCGGGACCTGTGGTTCACGTATCCCGAGAAGCAGCTGCGGCTCTCCGCCGTCGGCAGCTTCCTGATCGTCGAGGGGACGGTCGCCGCCCTCGCGCCCTTCCGGACCACGGACGGCACCCTGCTCGTCGATTCCGCCGACACCTACCTGGCCCGCCTGGAGGCGGAGGGCGCCGAGATCGTCTACCCGCTCCAGCGCGTGCCCACCGGCTCCGGCTTCACCGCCCAGCACCCCGACGGCACCCTCATCGAGTACGTCGAACACCGCCCGAGCCCCGACGGCAAGTAGCCAAAGCGCACCTTCCGCGCAAACCACTTGCCCCCTGAACCCACCGTTCCCGTTCGATTACAGTGCTGCGGAGTCGGACGCGGAGACACGGGAAAGGGGGTTCGGTGAGCGCCGCAGCAGCCACCGGCGTGTGGGGCCGCGCCGAGCAGCAGGACTTCCGCAGCCGGGTCCGCGGCACGCTGCTCGGGGCCGCCGTCGGCGACGCCCTCGGTGCGGGTGCCGACGGGCTCGGCCTGGACGAGATCCGGGCGCGGCACGGGGCCGACGGCCTCACCGAACCCGAACCCCGACCCGACACCGGGCCCGGCGGGCACGGCGGGCACGGCAGTCGCGGCACCGTCACCGCCGCGACCCAGCTCACCCTGTTCACCGTCGACGGGCTCATACGGGCCCAGGTGCGCCGCGACACCGGCGCCTGGCACCCGCCCACCGACCTGCACCGCGCCTACCGGCGATGGGCCGCGACCCAGCGCGACTGGGGCCCCGACGAGCGGCGCACGGAGGACGGGTGGCTGGCCCGCGAGGAGTGGCTGTACGCGCGGCGCGCCCCCGCCCGCGCCTGCCTCACCGGGCTCGCCGACGACCGCATGGGCACGCTCGACGTACCGAAGAACCCCGGCGAGCGGGGCCCGGACGCCGCCGCCCGGTCCGCGCCCTTCGGCCTGCTCGTCGGCTGGGAGGCGCAGCTCGTCCTGCAGCTCGCCGTCGAGTGCGCCGTGCAGACGCACGGGCACCCCACCGCGTACCTCGCCGCCGGCGCGCACACCGTCATCGTCCACGGCCTCGCCCGCGGCGAGTCCCTGGACGGGGCGATCCAGCGGACCCTCGCGCTGCTCGCCGCCCGGCCGGGCCACCAGCCGGTCACCGACGGCCTGCGGCACGCGCTCGGCGCCGTCCGGCAGGGCATGCCCACGGCGGCCCGCGTCGAGGAGCTGATCGGCGACGGCGACGCGGCGGGCGTGCTCGCCGCCGCCGTGTACTGCGCCCTCGTCGGCGAGGACATCCGGCACGGGCTCCGGCTCGCCGTCAACCACGGCGGTCCTTCGTCGGCGGCGGGCGCGCTGTGCGGGGCGCTGCTCGGCGCGCTGCACGGGGAGACGGCGCTGCCGCCCGGCTGGCTGACGGAGCTCGAAGGCCGGGCGACCGTCCTCGAACTCGCCGACGACTTCGCCATGGAGATGACCCAGGGGCCCGCCCTGCACAGCCCCGCGGGGGCGTCGCCGGGCTGGCTGGCCCGCTATCCGAGGGCGTAGCCGGACCCCTCCTGCACTTTTTCCTGCACTTTCACCTTTTCCTGCACCGGTTCCTACACCTGCGACTTCTTACACCTGCGACTCTTCGAGGATCTTCAGGGCGCGGGCCTTGAGTTCGGGGCTCGCCTTCTGCGCGTCGCCCGCGTCGAAGGGCGGGCGCGGGTCGTACTCCACCGCGAGCTGGATGGCCCGCGCGGTGTCGTCGTCGGTGAGCCGGGCGGCCAGGTGCAGCGCCATGTCGAGCCCGGCCGACACGCCCGCCGACGTGATGAACTTGCCCGACTCCACGAAGCGTTCGGGCACGTATGTGATGTCGAAGGTCTTCTCCATGTACTCCGCCGACGCCCAGTACGTCGTCGCGCGCCGCCCGTCCAGCAGGCCCGCGGCGGCAAGGACGAGGGAGCCCGTGCAGACGGACGTGGTGAAGCGGGTGCGCCGGTTCGTGTGCCGGATCCAGGCGAGCAGCTTCTTGTTCGCCATCGCGGCGGTGGTGCCGCGGTTGCCCGCGCCCGGTACGAGGAGTACGTCGAGGGGGCCGGTCTCGTCGAGGGCGCGTTCGGCGACGACGGCCACGTCGCCGGTGTCGGTGCGGACGGGGCCGCGCCGCTCGGCGACCATCGTGACGGTCGCGCCGGGCACGCGGGAGAGGACCTCGGCGGGGCCCGTCGGGTCGAGGAGGCTGTAGCCGTCGTACAGGAGGATGCCGATCCGCGGCCCCGCGGCGGGTGCGTCGGCGTGGGCGGACGTCGTGGTCCGCGTGGTGGCGAGGCCCGCGGCGGTGAGTGCGGCGGTGCCGCGCAGGACGGTCCGGCGGGTGGTGGGGTGCGTCATGCCACGGGAGTCTGCTCCGCGTACGGGCGCCGTGGCCGCGGCATGTCCGGCATCCTGCGGATCCTGTCCCCGCTGACCCCATAGTGGTCGAGGAACGCCTGGCGCAGCGTCTGCGCGGAGCCGAAGCCGCAGCGGCGCGCGATCGCCGTGAGCGACAGGTCGCTGGCGCGGACGAGGTGCGCGGCCGCCTCGGTACGGGCCGCGCGGACCGCGCGCGCCGGGGTCGTGCCGAGGTGCGCGGTGAACAGGCGCGTCAGGTGCCGGGTGCTCACGCCCGCGCGGGCGGCGAGCACCGCCGGGGACAGGTCGTCGGCGAGGTGCGCGGCGATGTGCCCGGTGAGGTCGCGGACCAGGCGGTCGCCCGGGGGCGGTGCCGCCAGGTGGACGCTGATCTGGGCCTGGTCGGCGGGGCGTTGGAGGTACGAGACGAGTTCGCGGGCGACCTGCCGGGCGAGGGTCGGGCCGTGGTCGTCCTCGATGAGGGAGAGGGTCAGGTCGAGGGCGCTGGTGACGCCCGCGGAGGTGTAGACGTTGCCGTCGCGGATGTACAGCGGGGCGGTGTCCACGGTGACCGTGGGGTGGCGGGCGGCCAGTTCGTCGCCGTAGCCCCAGTGGGTGGTGGCGCGGCGGTGGTTCAGGAGGCCCGCGGCGGCCAGGACGTACGCGCCGGTGCAGACGGAGGCGACGCGGCGGCTGTGTGCCGCGAGCCGGCGGACCTGGGCGACGAGGTGGGGGTCGTCCGCCGCGTGGTCGTACCCCGTGCCTCCTACGACGATGAGGGTGTCCAGTCTGCCCGTCACCGTCTCCAGGGCTCTGGCCGCGGTCAGGGTGATGCCGGAGGAGCTTCTCGCGGGGGCGCGGCCGAGGGTGGCGAGCTCTATTCCGTACCGGGGGTTGGCGCCGTACCTGTTCGCGATGTCCAGGGCGCCGCTGGGGCAGGCGATGTCGAGGATCTGGGCGTCGTCGTACGCCACGATCAGTACGCGTCTCGCGGTCTGCATGGGGCGATCTCACCATGCGGGTCGGTGGGGGGTTTCCGCCGCTACCGCGGCGGTTTGTTTCCCACCCGCCCGCCCGTTTCTGCCCTCCCAGGGGGTGGGCGCCTCCTGCGGGGGTTGTTCGCCGTCGGCGGGTGCGGGCGGGGAGTCGTCGCCGCGGTAGCGGCGGTACGTTACGGCAGCGGCTTGGGGGACGTCGGTTCTGGTTGCTCTGGGATGGGGAGGGCGGCGGCGGTCGTGTCGTCGGTCGGGGGGTCCGTGTTGATGCGGGCTATGAGGGCGTCCCGTTCTGGGGTGTCCTCCGGTTTCACGTAGCCGATGACCACGTAGAGGATGAGTGAGACGGCCAGAGGGATGGAGACCTGGTACTGGAGCGGGACGCCGCCGTCCACGTTCCAGTTGATGGGGTAGTTGACCAGCCAGAAGGCGAGGAGACCGAGGCCCCAGCTGGTGAGCGCCGCCGTGGGGCCGGAGCGGCGGAAGGTGCGGAGCAGGCCGAGCATCATGGGGATGGCGATGGGGCCCATGAGCCCGGCGACCCACTTGATGACGACGGTGATGATGTCCTTGAAGGTGGGGGAGTTGACCTGCGTGGCCACGGACATGGACAGGGCGAGGAAGACGACGGTGGTGACCCGCGCGGCGACGAGCCCGGAGCGGTCGTTCCAGGCCCGCGCCCGCCGGGAGAGCACCGGCGCCACATCCCGCGTGAACACCGCCGCGATGGCGTTCGCGTCGGACGAGCACATGGCCATCGTGTGGGAGAAGAAGCCGACGATGACCAGTCCCAACAGGCCGTGGGGCAGCAGCTGTTCGGTCATCAGGGCGTAGCTGTCCGACCCGTCGGGCTTCTTCGCGTCGACGAGCAGCGGCGACATCCACATGGGGAAGAACAGGACGAGCGGCCAGACCAGCCACAGCAGGGCCGACAGCTTCGCGGACCGCGTGGCCTCGTGGGCGTTGGCCGTGGCCATGTACCGCTGGGCCTGGTTGAGCATCCCGCCGTTGTACTCGAAGAGCTTGATGAAGAGGAAGGCCAGGAGGAACACCGTGCCGTAGGGGCCGACCAGCGGCTTCGCGTGCCCGTCGAGCTCGGGGCGGTCCCACACGCCGAAGAAGCCGCCGTAGTCCCCGATCTCCACGACCACGGCCACGAACATCGCGACGCCCGCGAGGAGCTGGATGGCGAACTGGCCGAGCTCCGTGAGCGCGTCGGCCCACAGGCCGCCGATCGTGCAGTAGATCGCGGTGATGGCGCCGGTGATGAGGATGCCCTGGTTCAGGGACACACCGGTGAAGACGGAGAGCAGCGTCGCGATGGCCGCCCACTTCGCGCCCACGTCGACGATCTTCAGGAGCATCCCCGACCAGGCGAGCGCCTGCTGGGTGGGCAGGTTGTAGCGGTTCTTCAGGTATTCGAGGGGCGACGCGACGTGGAGCCGTGAGCGCAGCCGGTTGATGCGCGGCGCGAACAGGCGGGCCCCGATGGCGATGCCGAGCGCGATGGGGAAGGACCAGGTGATGAACGACGTGACGCCGTAGGTGTAGGCGATCCCGGCGTAGCCGGTGAACATCACGGCGCTGTACCCGGACATGTGGTGCGAGATGCCGGAGAGCCACCACGGCATCTTGCCGCCCGCCGTGAAGAAGTCGCTGACGTTGTCGACGCGTTTGTGGGACCAGACGCCGATGGCGACCATCACGCCGAAGTAGCCGATGAGCACGGCCCAGTCGAGACCGTTCATATGCCCCTCCAAGGGTCCGCCTTGTGAACTCGGTCAACTCCGCCCGATCGGCAGGCACTTCGCCGTGACGGCGCGGGAACGGCCGTGAAGTGCCCGCTCATCGTCGATTCGGCGGCGCGGCACGGACAACCGCCCGCACAGTCAAGAGGGAGTAAAATCGTTCGAGTTGGCGACCTTGGTTCATGTACGTGACCAGGGGAGGGTTGAAAAAAGAGGGTCCCGCAACCGCGGGACCCCCCGGTCAGCGCATCAGCTCACCCGCGTTCACCAGGAGCGACTGCCCCGTGATCGCCCGCGCCCGGTCCGACGCCAGGAACACGCACGCGTCCGCCACGTCCCCGTCCGTCGCCAGGTCCGGCAGCGCCATCCGGTCGGTGAGCCGCCGCTTCACCTCGACCTCGGGGACGCCTTCGGTGTGCGCGGTGAACTTCACGTACGCCGCCACCGGCGGGCCCCACATCCAGCCGGGCTGCACGGTGTTCACGCGGATCCGGTGCGGCCCGAGCTCGCGCGCCAGCGAGTACATCGCCGACACGAGCGCGCCCTTCGACGCCGCGTACGCCGCCTGTCGCACCTGCGACGGCGCGGCCACCGACGACTGCGTACCGATGAGGACCACCGAGCCGCCGCGCTCGCGCAGCGCGGGCAGACAGGCCCGCGTCATCCGCAGCGAGCCGAGCAGATTCACGTCGAGCACGCCCTGCCAGGTCGCGAAGTCGGCGTCCGCCAGGCCGCCGAAGAGGCTGTCCCACGCGGCGACCTGGACGAGCGCGTCGATCCGCCCGAAGCGCTCGACGGCGAGCGCGGCGAGCGCCGCGCACTGGGTCTCGTCGGTGATGTCCGTCGCCCGGTACGCCACGCGGCCGCCGTCGGGGTCGATCGCGGCGGCGGACTTGGCGAGGTTCTCCTCGGTGCGGGCGCCGAGCACGGCGTGCCCGCCGTCGCGCACGACGGCCGCGGCCACCTCGTGGCCGAGCCCGGCGCCGACCCCGGAGACGATCACGGTCCTTCCCTGGAGCAGCGACATGGGCGCCTCCCGTCTCTGGCCTTCTGTCTGACGGGGCGTCAGAGTATGGGCCCGCGCGGAAGAAGGGGAGAGGCATGGGCGAGGACACCCGCAGTGATGTGTACGGCGAACTTGCCGCCGTCGGCCCGTACCGGGTGCGGCCGGGGCACGCCCTGATCACCATGGTCGAGCCGCACCCGGGCCACGAGTACGCGTACAACCGCTGGTACGAGGACGACCACTACTACGCGGGCGCGATGGCGATGCCCTGGATGTTCGCGGGGCGGCGCTGGGTGGCCACGCGGGAGCTGCAACTCCTGCGCCGCCCCGAGAAGTCCGCGGTCGCCGAGCCCGTCACCGCCGGCTGCTACCTGTCGACGTACTGGATCACCGAGGGCCGCTACGACGACCACATGAAGTGGACCGTCGCCATCAACAAGCGCCTGGGCCGCGACGCCCGCGTCCACCAGGCCCGCACGCACGTCTTCACGGCCTTCCAGGACCACGAGGCGACCGTGTACCGGGACGGCGCCGCCGGGCCGCGCGACGTCCACGCGCTCGACCACCCGTACCAGGGCCTGGTCCTCGAAGTGATCGACACCGACGGGGCGAAGGCGCGGGCCGGGCTCGTCGAGTGGCTGCGCGCCCGGCACCTGCCCCGGGCGCTCACGGGCTCGCCCGCCGCGATGGCCGTCGCCTTCCGGCCGACCCCGCTGCCGGGCGACCGGATGGCGTACGTGCAGCAGGTCGAGGGCGTCGACACGCGCCTGACGCTGCTGTGGTTCCTGGAGTGCGACCCGCGTGCGTGCTGGCAGGAGCACTTCGCCGCGCGCGAGGAGCGGGTGGCCGAATCGGGCCTCGGCCGTCTGGAGCTGGTGGCTCCGTTCATTCCCACGGTGCCGGGTACGGACCGGTACGTGGCCGAGCTCCGCTGAGGTAGGACCGAGCCCCCTCGGCCGGGACGGCGGACCAGTCGAGAGGGCTCATGCGGGTACTGCTATGCGATTGTGACGGCGGTCGGCCCTGCCGTGGCGGCGGGGCGGTCGACCGGGGGACTGGCACGTATCACCGCAGGTCGTGAACCCCTTCGCGGACCTCGGCGACGAACGCGTTCCACGCGTCGGCCGGGAACGCGACGACCGGGCCTTCAGTGACCTTCGAGTCCCGCACCGAAATGGCGTGCAGAAGCGGGGACTTGACCTCGACGCACGCGCCGTTGCCCGTGGAGTAGGACGACTTGGTCCACGTGTGCGAGGCACCTTGCTGGATTGCCATGTTTGCTCCGTTGTGCGCAGTTGGTGAATTGCTGTATCCGCTTGGGGGCGGTTAGTGCCAACGTTCTTGCTGTTGGCGTGAAAGACGCTACTCGCCAACATCGGCGTACGGATGGCTTGTTCACTCAACCGGATGGCATATTCCAGAGGGGTCTTCCGTGCCGACGCGGCAAAGGTGTACTGTGCGGCGCCTTCCCGCGTGCGTGGGCGTTATGCACGCGTATGCGGAGACCTCGCGGGCGCGCCACGCGCACCCCCCGGCGCTCAGCGCACCCCGGCGCTCAGCGCGCGTACTCCTTGGCGATGTCCGCGATCAGCTGACGGGATTGATCCACATTCAGCGCCTGTGCCCGCAAATGCTCGTACATGACGCTGTACTGCTGGACGTCATTCGCCTTTTCCAGATACAGGTCGCTGGTGACGCCCTCGATGTAGACCACGCTGGAATCCGACGCGTCCGGGAACTCCAGAATCGCGTACTGCCCATTCAGGCCGGGATGCGCGCCCATCTCGAAAGGGATCACCTGAACCGTCACGTGCGGAAGCTGTGACTGCTCGACGAGATACTCCAGCTGCTCGCGCATCAGCGCGCGATTGCCGACGACGCGGCGCAGCGCCGACTCGTCGAGCACGGTCCACAGGCGCAGCGGATTCTCCGGCGCGGCGATCCGCTCCTGGCGGCGCATCCGCACCTGCACCCGTTTCTCGATGTCTGTCGGTGTGGTCTCCGGCAGCGCGCCGGTGATCAGCGCCTCCGCGTACGGCCGGGTCTGGAGCAGGCCCGGGACGACCTGCGGGTCGTACACGCGCAGCGACGCGGCGTCGGTCTCCAGGCCGATGTACACGCTGTACGGGATGTCGCCGAAGGAGTGCCACCAGCCCTGCTGGCGGGAGTCCTTGGCCATCTGCATCAGCGAGTCGACGATGCGGTGGTCCTCCACCTCGTACACACCGCACAGGTCGCGCACGTCGCGCTGGCTGATCGAGCGGCGGCCGTTCTCGAGGCGGCTGATCTTCGACTGCGACACAAGCAGCCGCTCCGCCACCTCCTCTGCCGTCATGCCCTTCAGTTCGCGCAGCCGGCGCAGCTCCTGGCCGAGCCTGCGTCGCCTGACAGTGGGGTTGACGTTGGACGCCACGGGACGTGCACCTCCGGCACTATGCCTCAACTTTGCGTGTCTGCTGCCTTGCAGAGTGCCACCAAGGGGCAACTCGCCGCTGGGAAACAGCAGAACAGCGGACGTATGGGGGTGCCGACGCCCGCGGGGCGCCGAGTGCGGTCCTCACCGGCCGTGCCGGATGAGGTGTTCTGCGGCCGCGCGGGGCCGGTGCGCCGGCGGCGTCCGTCGTCGGACGGCCGGTGCGGTGACCCCGCGCGGCCCAGCGGCTCCCGGACCGGGTCTGGGGGACTGCGGAACGGGTGCATCACTCGGTGCGTGTGATGCGGTGCGTGTGATGCGCTGCGCATCAGCCGGTGCGTGCGATGCGGTGTGCGCGGGTTGCAGCGGGCGCTGCGTGTGCTGCGCGTGCAGCGGGTACTTCGCGTGGTGCCTGTGGTGCCTGTGCTGCGCGTACTTCGTGTGCTGAGTGCGCTGCGTGTGCTGGTTGTGCTTCGTGTGCTGGATGTGGTGCCGGTACTGCGGATTTAGTGAGCCACGGCGCGGGCCATGGCTCCCGCACCCCTGCGCGGCTGCATCGGCACCCTGCCGGGTTCCGCTGCCGCCCTCGCCGTGCTGCGCGCGGGCTGTCGCCCGCCGCCCTGTCCCGCTGCCGCGGGGCTGCGGCGCGGCTGCGCCGCCACACCGTTCTGGACGTCCATCACGGCGTGCGCCACGAGGCCGCCCATCGGGTCGTGCCGGATCAGATCCCGCAGCCGGGAACGGGACGATCGTCCCTCGTTGCCCGGATACAGGTGCTTGCCGAGGCCGACCGCGTGGGCCAGCGCGGCGAGCGCCGCGGTCCGCGGGTCCGGCGGTACGCCGGTGCGGATCGCCGAGTCGAGCCGGGACCTGATTTCCCGGCTGATCGCCGTGTCCGTCGCCTGATAGCGAGTCGTCGGCAGCACCCCGCACATCTGGCCCGCCACGGCATGCACCATGCCGCACCGCTCCAGGTGCGAGAGGTAGGTCTGGCGCAGCCCCAGGCGGGGCCCGCCGATCCAGTGGACGGCCCGCACCGGGCTGCCGCGCCTGCGCAGCAGTTCCAGCGCGGAGTCCAGAGTCGGATCTCCGGTCGGCCGTGGCATCACCACGGCGATACGATCCCCGTCAGGGGCTATCCGTCCGGCCAGTGCCAGCTCCACTAGCTGCGCTCCGGCCAGACCCAGGTCGAGCGACTGCGGCTGCGCTGTGGTACCCGTGGCCGGGTCCAAAGCGAGCAGCAGAAGCTCCTCCGGAATTGTTCTGCGGCTCCTGCCCATCCATGCCTCCCCGCGTGGATGAATGACAGGGTGACCCCTCTCACATTGGTCTGTCGAGAGTGCGTGGGCGGTACGTACGGGAACCAGTAGGTATGTCGTTCTCGTCTACCACGGGGGTTAAGCCCTCACACAGGACACTGGTACATGGTTCGGACAGTAGGTCCGAGCGGTGGTTCGGCGTGGCGAGTACGGCTAGTACGGCGAGAACGAGGAGGCATCGGTGGCGGGCGAGTTCCCCGACAGTTCGAAGACGGTTTCTGGCGGGGGCGCCTCGGACGAGGGTGCGGCCGCGGCCGACGCCGGGTCCCGCACGCCGGGAGCGGGAGAGGCGAACGGCGACGCGCGCCTGCGGGCCGCGGTGGCCGCGTGGGTGGCCGGGTCGGACGACGGGGATGCCCCTGCGGGGGGCGAGCGGGAAGGTTCCTCCTCCGGTGCGGGTGGCTCCGCGTCCGGGGACGAGGGCGGGGGTGCGGGCGGTTCCGCGGCGGCTTCGGGTGAGGGCGCCGGTGCGTCCGCGTCTGCGGGCGGTACGGGCGGTGAGTCCGCTGGTGCCGGGGACGACGAGGCTCCGTCGGGGTCCGCGGTCGACATGGCGACGGCGGTGTTCAAGGCCGCGCGTACGGAGACGAAGACCGGGCCGGAGGCCGACGCGGGGGATGAGCCCGGGTCCGGCGCCGGGGCCGACGCCGAGCCGGTGGCGGAGTCCAAGGCTGACGCCCAGCCCGAGCCCGAGCGCGAGGCGGACGCCAAGTCCGGTTCCGGGGCCGGGGCCGAGGGGGACGCCGAGGCCGGGGCCGAGGCGGGCGCCGGGTCGGTGACCGGAGCTGCCTCCCAGGCCGGCGCCGAGCCGGTGGTGGAGTCCAAGTCCGACACCGAGACCCAGGACAAGCCGGTGGCAGCGTCCGAGGCCGAGTCCAAGGCTGACGCCGAGGCCGACTCCAAGGCGGGCGCCGAGCCGGTCGCGGAAGCCGGGCCCGGGGCCGATCCCGAGGCCGAGCCCAAGGCCGCGCCTGCGGCTGACGCCGAGTCCGAGCCCAAGGCGGGTACGGCGACCAAGTCCGAGCCCGGGTCCGAGCCCGGGTCCGAGCCCACGGCTGACGCCAAGTCCGGATCCAAGCCCGCGGCGGCGCCCGCGCCCGAGCCCGCGTCCGATGACAAGCCCGTCGACCCCCGCGTCGACCACGCCACCGCCGTCTTCAGGACCGCCAAGCCCGCGCCCAAGGTCGACCAGGCCACCGCGGTGTTCAAGGCCGTGCAGCCGGACGCGGAGGGCAAGCCCGACAGCGACGGCAAGGGCGACGGCAAGGGCGACGACAAGGCCCCCGTCGACCAGGCCACCGCCGTCTTCAAGGCCCCCCGCCCCGAGCCCGTCGACCAGCCGACCACCATGCTCAAGCTCGGCGAGGACACGCCCGAGCCCAAGCCCAAGCCCGAGTCGGAGTCCGAGCGGACCAGCAAGTTCGTCGCCCTGAAGCCGCTCGACGAGCCCCGGGCGAAGCCCGCGCCCGCGCCCGCGCCCGCGCCGAAGGCGGAGCCGAAGCCCGAGCCGAAGGCGGCCCCCGCCGCCGGTCCTGGGGCCAAGGCCGCCACCCCCGCACAGGCGACCCCGCCGGCGACGCCGGAGCGGACGACCCAGCAGCCCCTCCCGCCCAAGCCCCCGCTCGACCTGCTCGCCGAGCTCACCAACACGCCGCCGCCTCCGGAGACCCCGACGCGCACGATCGTGCGCCGGGTCAAGATCTGGACGCCCCTCGTCATACTGCTCGCAATTGTGTTTGCAGTCGTACAGGCCATCCGCCCGCTCCCGGAGCCGAAGCTGACCCTGACGGCCGACGACACGTTCTCCTTCGGCGGCGGCGAGCCGTCGATTCCCTGGCCCAGCAAGGGCCAGGCGGCGATGGACGTCGACGGCATCGGCACCTTCGGCACGCACGGCGAGCAGAAGCCCGTGCCGATCGCGAGCATTGCCAAGGTGATGACGACGTATCTGATCCTGCGCGATCACCCGATCAAGAAGGGCGGCGACGGCAAGAAGATCACCGTCGACGCCCAGGCGCAGCGGCACTACGAGAAGGGCAAGCCGGAGAACGAGTCCGTGGTCAAGGTGACCAAGGGCCAGAAGATCACCCAGTACGAGGCCCTGCAGGCCGTCATGCTGCCGTCCGCCAACAACGTCGCGCGGATGCTCGCGCGCTGGGACAGCAAGGGTGACGAGGCGAAGTTCGTCGCGAAGATGAACAAGACCGCCAAGGAACTCGGCATGAAGAACACCCACTACACCGACCCGAGCGGCCTCGACAAGACGACGGTGTCGACCGCCGAGGACCTGGTGAAGCTGGGCCGGGTGGCGATGGAGAACCCGACCTTCAAGGAGATCGCCCGCCAGCCCAACTACAAGGACCTCAACGGCGAGACCCAGAAGAACTTCTTCGGGCTCGTCCCGACCGTCGCCATCGGCATCAAGACCGGCACCACCACGGCCGCGGGCGGCAACATCCTCTTCGCCGCGGAGAAGAAGATCGGCGGCAAGACGCAGGTGATCATCGGCGCGGCCCTGGCCCAGTTCGGCACGGACGGCGTCGCCAACATCGACGCGGTCACCAAGGTCACCAAGGACCTGATCGCCGCCGGCCAGGACGCGCTCAAGGCCAGGACCGTGGTGAAGAAGGGCACGGTCGTCGGCGAGGTCGACGACGGCATGGGCGGTACGACGCCGGTCGTCACGACCAAGGACGTCACGGCCGTCGGCTGGTCCGGCCTGACCGCGAAGCTGGAGCTCACCGGCGGCGGCAAGAAGGTCCCGCACTCCGCGAAGGCGGGCACGAAGGTCGGCGTCCTGTCCGTCGGCGACGGCACGAACCGCGCGATCAAGGTGCCGGTGGCCCTGCAGAAGGAGCTCACCGAGCCGGGCTTCGGCGCGAAGCTGACGCGCGTGGGCTGACCCCACGGACAGCGAAAGGGGTGGGGGCGAGCTACCGAGCTCGCCCCCACCCCTTCGTCGTACGCGGCGTACGACGGGAACTACTTCTCGTCCTCCGGCGCACACCGGGGCTGCGGGCCGGACGGACCCGCGTAGTTGGACCCGATCCGCACGTTGCCCGGCTTCGTCACCGTCAGGCGCGTGAAGTCGCCGTCCTTGCGCAGGCAGGCGCCCTCCGCCCAGAGCCACGGCGAGTAGGCGACGCGCACGATGACCGAGCCGGGCTCGGACATGTGGACGGTCATGTTGGCGCCGTCGGCGGTGACCATGGAGCCGGGCTTGTCGACGAGCGGCACCGGGTCCTTGACCCGGTAGATCCGCCAGTAGTCGTCGTGCCAGACCTCCTTGAGGTAGCTGGGCCCGCTGGTCACCAGGTTGTGCTCGCGCTCGGCGGCGCCGTCCGGCACGCTGTCGCCCTTGTAGAGCACGACGAAGCCGACGGCCCACTGGTTCAGCCAGGCGCGGTAGGAGGCGGAGCTGAAGATGCCCTCCTTCACCTCCGACACCGGTCGGCCCTCGTAGAAGAGGCGGCCGCGCTCGACGTCGGCCTGCCGGTTCCAGCCGCGCGCCATGTTGATGTACGGCGACAGGACGGCGGCCTCGCGGTGGTCACGGGCCGGGACGACCTCGACGCGGGTGCGGTCGGCGCCGAGCCGCTTGAGCTCCTTGACGACGCCGTCGGTCTCCACGGCCCAGGTCGGCACCTTCGTGTACGCCACTATGTCGGACGTCGTCTTGATCGACACCCAGATCAGGGAGAGCGCGACGGCGCTGATCAGCAGGGCGCGCCGCCAGATCAGGGCCGGTTTGCCGCCCGGCCTGAGCGGCCGCACGAGGGGGAAGTCCCGGTTCAGGACGGCGGCGAGCAGTATGGCCGGGGCCGCGAGCTCGGCGAGCCGCTCGACGTTCGTGCCGATCGGCGTGGGGATGATCCAGGTGAGCACGACGCCCACCGCGTACACGGCGGAGCCGAGCTTGAGCAGGCGCCAGGCCGGGGGCGCGGCCAGGATGACGACCAGGCAGAGCAGCACCGGCGGGAAGATCCGCACGAACGCCATCGGCTGCTCGCCCTCGAAGGGGAACAGCCAGGTCGTCAGGCCGACGACGACGAACGGCGGCACGATCAGGGCGACCGCCTTGCCCCACTGCCGCGACAGCAGGTAGGCCGCGCCGACCACCACGATGAACAGGCCCGCGACCGGGCTGCCCATGGCCGCGAGCGCCGCGCACGCGACGGCGGCCGCGATCCGGGCCCGGCCCGCCTTGCCGGAGGCGGCGAGGACCGCGCCGACGCCGAAGGCCACGCCCAGCATGAACGTGGCGCGCCCGCACACGACCTGGCACCACAGCGAGAAGCCGACGATGATCGCTGGCCACAGCGGTTTGCGTATGCCGCTGCGCATGATGAGCGCGACGGCCATCCACGTGGACGCGAGGCCCGAGGCGAGCGCCACGGTGCGGACGCCGAAGGCCGCCATCAGGTACGGGGAGATCACGCTGTAGTTGGCGGTGTGCATGCCGCCGTACCAGAAGAGGCCGTACGCCGAGCCCGGGTACCGCTTGGCGAAGCTCGCCCAGGCCTCCTGAGCGGCGAGGTCGCCGCCGCCGGTGGCGAACACCGTCCACCACAGCGCGTACAGCGGGAGCAGGCCCGCCGTGATCAGGAGCGGCATGCGGTGGCGCACGTACCAGGGCTCGCCCATGCCACCGCCCCGGCCGGCGCGGGTCAGTGACAGGGTAGACAGTTCGGCAGAGGCCACGGGCGGCGATCCGTTCGGCTGGCTGGGTCAACTCCTTCGGAGTAGACGCTAACCGCAGCGGATTGGTTGGCAGACAGCGACCCCTTGGCCAGTTGTCGTGCCCTTTCCTCCGTCAGTATGCGGCCGGAGCACGGGACCCGCAGTCCGGCGAGGTCAGGGCAGGTCCGGGCCTGGCGGGCCGCGCCTTTGCCGTTTGCTCCGGCGTATGTGACCTTCGTCTCGCCGGGGTGCGGGGGGCCTCGGAAGCGGCCGTGCGGGCTCCCTTCAGGGGGCGCGGAGGCACTCGTCAGGGGCCGCGCGGGCACCCGTCAGCGCACGGGGAACGCCACGTCGCACACCTCGTCCCCGGGGCCCGATGTGTCCCAGTCCGCGAAGTACACCTCCCGGCTCGGCCCGGCGGGGCTCAGGCCCTCGCGCGTGATCCAGTCCTCCACGGCGTCGAACGCGGCGATGATCTGCGGATAGACCACCTGCGCCTTGACGATGCGGGTGTACGCCATTTTGTACGCGGGCTCGACGCGGGCCGTGAGCCGCCACTGCCGCCCCTCCTTCGCGACCCAGGCGCGGGCCGCGGCGAGGTCGGCGACGGGCACGCACGCCTCGGCGGGGCCGTCGCTGTCCTCGGTGACCTCGGAGTGGTAGATCACGAAGGGCGGTCCCGTGACGCCGCCGCACGCCTCCCGCGCGGCGCGCTCCATCCGGCCGAACGAGGCGCCGATCCACCCGGGCAGGTCGTCGCTGAGCAGCCGCCGCTTCTCGCCGATGACGGCCGTGCCGGGCACGTCGACGGTCCGTATCTCGAATCTGCCCCGCGGCCTCGACGGATTCCCGGAGAGCCGGTCCCGGAGGTAGTCCACCAGGGTGCGCTGGGCGGCGAGCCGCTCCTCGACGCGGGCCCAGTAGCCGTCGAGCGCGCCCGCCGCGTCCGCGCCGTCGAGGCGTACGACGGCCGCGATGTCGGCGAGCGGCATGTCGAGGCGGCGCAGGAGCGCGACCGTGCGGGCCCGCTCGACCTGCTCGGGCCGGTAGTAGCGGTAGCCGGTCGCCCCGTCGACGTGCGCGGGAGGGAGCAGGCCCTGCCGGTCGTAGAGCCGGAGCGCCTTCGCGGAGAGCCGGGTGCGGCGGGCGAAGGCCCCGATGCTCAGCAGCCCGTCCCTGCGCGCGTCCACTCGGTCGATGGGGTCCACGGGATCATCCTCCGTCACCGGAGCCCGTCACCGGGGTCTGTCATCGGGGTCCGTCGCCGGAGGCGGCTGCCGCGGGCCGCTTGACCTTCGATCCGGACCCGGGGGTCAGGTCGACGCCGCGCAGCGCGTCGAGCCAGATGCGTTCGGTGAGGGCGTTGCCGTACCGGGAGCCGTGGCCGCCGACGCCGGAGATCGGCTGGAGCAGCGGGTCGCCCTTGCGCATCCGGAAGAGCGTCACGGCCGTCGACACCTCGGGGGTGTACCCGGCGAACCACGCGGACCTGAAGCGGTCCTGGTCGGTGGTGCGGCCCGCGGCGACGGGCTGCCCGTGCAGGCCGGTCGCCCGGCCGACGCTCGCGGCCGCGGCGCCGCGCAGCACGCCGGAGACCGTGCCCGCGACCCGTGAGTCCAGGGCGCGCCGGGTCCGCTGCGGCTCCAGGCCCGCGACGTCCTCGCCGTCCTTCTGCACCGACGTCACGGAGTACGGGTCGTGCTGGAGGCCGCGCTGCGCGAACGTGCCGTACGCGCTCGCCAGGCGGATGGCGCTGGGCGTGGACGTGCCGAGCGGGAACATGTCGTCGCTGCGGGCCATGCTGGAGCGCAGCATTCCGGTGTGTTCGGCGACCTCCTGGACCCGGTCCCTGCCGAGCTTCTCGCCGAGCTCGGAGTACGTGGCGTTGCCGCCCTCGATGAGCGCCTCGCCGGGCGTCAGGCCGCCCGGGCCCTCGCTCTCGGGGTCCAGGCCGTCCTGGAGGGCGGCGGCGAGCACGAACGGCTTGAACGCCGATCCGGCGGGGACCCCGGACGTGTCGGCGTTGTTGCTGAAGTGCCGGGTCGCGTCCGCCCCGCCGTACAGCGCGAGCACGGCGCCGTCCCGGGTGCGCACGGACGCGGCGCCGACCTGGACGCCCCGGTCCTGCGCCCGGTTCTTCGGGTCGAGGTCGCGGCGGAGCACGCCCTGGACGGACCGGGCGAGCCGGAGCACGCGCTTCCGGTCGAACGTGGTGTGGATCGCGTAGCCGCCGCGGGCGAGGTCCTTGTCGGTGAGGCCGGTCTGCTGCCGGACGTACTTGTTGGCGATGTCGACGAGGTAGCCGGTCTGGCCCTCGTTGCCGCTGAGGCTGGTGGAGCGGGACTCCTTGAGGGGCTCGGGGAAGGTGCGGTGCTTGGCGCGCTCGCTCCTGCTCATCCGGCCGACGGCGACCTGCCGGTCCAGGATCCACGCCCACCGCGCCTTGGCCCGGCGGTGGTTGGCGGCGCTCACCGAAGGGTCGTACTGCTCGGCGCCCTTCAGGAGGGCGGCGAGCAGGGCGCCTTGGCTGGGGTTGAGCTGCCGGGCCGGAATCCCGTAGTACGCGTGCGCGGCGGCCTCGATCCCGTACGCCCCGCGCCCGAACCAGCTGCTGTTCAAGTACCCCTGAAGGATCTCGTCCTTGCTCTTCTGCCGGTCCACCTTCAGGGAGATGACGAACTCCCTGACCTTGCGCGTGTACGTCTGGTCCTGCGACAGGTAGGTGTTCTTCACGTACTGCTGCGTGATGGTGGAGCCGCCCTGCGTCTCCTGGCCGCGGACCATGTTCACGGCGGCGCGCACGAGGCCCTTGGGGGACACCCCGGAGTCGCTGTAGAAGCTGGCGTTCTCCGCGGCGATGACGGCGTCCCGCACCGGCTCCGGCACGTCGTCGAGGTCGACGCTCTGCCGGTTGACCTCGCCGGTGGAGACCATCTGGGTGCCGTCGGACCAGTAGTACACATTGGCCTCCAGGCTCGCGGCCGCGTTCTCGTCGGGGATGTCGACGGAGGCGTACACCCAGGCGAACAGGCCTCCGATCGCGCCGAAGACGAGCCCGAACGCGCTGAGCCACTGCCGCCACGAGGGCAGCCATCGCCGCACCCCGCGCTTTCCGCGCCGCGGATAGTCGACGATCCGCCGGCGTCGGCGGGCCTTGGCGCTCCGCGCCTTGTCCGTCGCGGGCCTGGCGGGCTGTGCGTGTGTCCCCATGTCCTGGGAGAGGCGGGAGGCATCCGGAGGGTTGTCCTCCAACCTGTCAGCTCTTCGTAACAAGCCGCAGGTCAGAGCCGGTTGGGGAGGGTACACCCAAATCCGGTCGACGCTCTGGCCGGATTTCGGCAGGCTCGCGTCATGGATGATCACATGTGGCCTCTGTACGGACTGCGCCTCACGACGCCGCGCCTCGAACTGCGCCTGCCCGACCTCACGGAGCTCGCCGACCTCGCGGGCGTGGCCGCGGACGGCGTGCACGCGGAAGGAACCATGCCGTTCACCGTGCCGTGGTCGGCCGCGCCGCCGGCCGTGCGGGGCCGGGCGACCTTCCAGCACGTCCTCGGCACGGTCGCGAACTGGCGCCGGGACGCCTGGGCGCTGAGCCTCGCCGTGTGGTGCGAGGGGGTGGTCGTGGGGCGCCAGGACATCACCGCGAACGACTTCGCGGTGACCCGCGAGGTGGAGACCGGTTCGTGGCTAGGCCTCGCCCATCACGGCCGCGGCATCGGCACCGAAATGCGGGCGGCGGCACTGCACTTGGCGTTCGCCGGGCTCGGCGCGCGGGGGGCCAGGTCGGCGGCGATGCGCGACAACGCGGGGTCGCTGCGGGTGTCCGAGAAGCTCGGGTACCGCGCGGACGGCGGGGAGACGGTGGCGGTTCGGGGCGAGGCCGTGACGCTGCGGCGGCTGTACCTGGACCGGGCCGCGTGGGAGGCCCACCGGGCCGTTCCGGTGGAGGTGGAGGGGTTGGAGGGGTGCCGGGGGATGTTCGGGGGTGAGGGTTGGATCTTGCCGCAAGATCCAGCCCGTCCGGCGTTTGAGGACAAGGCGCGCAGCGCCGGATAGACGGGGGCCTGGGGGCGGAGCCCCCAGTTTCGGGAAGGGGCGGGGTGGGGAAAGAGCAGAATGGTGCTAGCGTCATTGGCACCATGCTGCTGAGACTGAACACCTCCGACAGCGCGCCCCTGCACGAGCAGGTGGCGGGCGCGATCCGCCGCGCCGTCGCGGAGGGCGAGTGCGCCCCGGGCGACCGGCTCCCGTCGGCCCGCGAGCTGTCCCAGGCGCTCGGCGTCAACGCCAACACCGTCCTGCGCGGCCTCAGAACGCTGCGCGACGAGGGACTCCTGGAGTTCCGCCGCGGCCGCGGCGTGACCGTGGCCCAGGGCGCGCCCGAGCGCTCCGCCCTGGTCGACCGCGTACGCGAACTCGTGGCCGACGCGGCCCGGCTCGGCTACGGCAGGACCGAACTCATCGACCTGATCAAGGAGGTGCCGTGAACGGCGCCGGTACGAGGTGGGGGCCCGCGGGGCCATGGACGGTCACGGCCCTGGGCGGCGCCGGACTGACCCTGCTGCTCGGCCTCCCGCTGGCAGCGAGCGGACGGCTCCCGGACCGCCTCGCCACGCACTGGAGCGGCGGGTCCGGCGCGCCGGACGACTCCATGCCGCTGTGGGCGGCGGCGCTGTTCCCCGCGCTGATCTGGGCGGTGACGATCGTGGGCGTCCTGGTCGCGGGCCACCGGGTGCGGGCGTGGAGCCCGGTCCTTGTGCTGTCCGTCGGGGTCTCCCTGTGCGGCGCGCAGGCGGCCGTCGTCCGGGCCAACCTGGACCGCGCCGACTGGCACGACGCCAGGTTCGCGACGTCCTGGGCGATCGGTGTGATCGTGGCTGCGCTCGCGGCGGCCGCGCTCGGCGTACGACTGGGCGGCCGTGCGGCCGCCGGAGCCCCGGTGCCCGCCGAGACCCCGCGCATGCGGGTCGAGCCCGGTGAGCGCTACGTCTGGCTGTCGCGCACGTCGAACCCCTGGGTGTGGGCGCTCGCGGCCGTCACCGGCGCGGCGGCCGCGATCGCCCTCGTGGTGACGGTGGCCGGGCTCACCGCCCACCCCCTGTGGCCGGTGATCGCCCCGCTCGCCGTCGTCTCGCTGACCGGCTTCGGCTGCGCCTGTGTCCAGGCGACCGTCACCGACAAGGGCCTGGAGGTCTCCTTCGGCCCCCTCGGCTGGCCGGTGCGGCGCTGGGCGCCCGAGGCCATCGAGTCCGCCCACGCGGAGACGCGCACTCCCGCGCAGGTCGGCGGCTGG
This sequence comes from Streptomyces sp. NPDC059003, assembly GCF_042740445.1. NCBI lineage: Bacteria > Bacillati > Actinomycetota > Actinomycetes > Kitasatosporales > Streptomycetaceae > Streptomyces > Streptomyces sp. NPDC059003. Next base: position 30,742 of record NZ_JBHYJH010000018.1, read on the forward strand.
GGGTACCGTCTGAGCGGCCTCGGCACCACGGTGATGCTGCGCGCGGGGGAGTGCCTGGTCATACGGTCCAAGGGCAGGATGTTCGCCGTGTCCGTGGACGACGCGGAGCGCGGCGCGGCGCTCCTCAACTCCCTCAAGGCCTGACCCGGCTCCCTCAAGGCCCGATCGCGGATCCATCGAGGCCCGGCCGTTGGCGACCTTCGTACTAAACCGTGTAGTGTAGTTTGCGGAGAGTGACCGAAGCGCGGCGGACGACTGGAATCTGGAGGCGCGGCCATGGGCAGGACCGCTGAACCCGCTGACGTGCGGGACGAGTTCGGGATGCCCGTCATCCCCGAGGCCGTGAACGTGTCGCAGCGCAAGCGCGAGACCATCGTCGAGGCCGCCGCCGCCGAGTTCCTGCGCCAGGGGTACGCCGCGGCGTCGGTGGACGCCATCGCCGCGGGCGCCGGGGTCTCCAAGCCGACGATCTACAAGCACTTCGGCAACAAGGAGCGGCTCTTCCTCGCCGTGGTCGGCGGCATCCTGCCGAAGGTCTACGCCGACCTGTGCCCGCACCAGTCCACCATCGCCGACGCCCCCGACCTGCGCGTCGCCCTCATCGAGCTGAGCATGGACTGGGCCCGCATCCTGCTGCGCGACGACATCATGGCGCTGCGCCGCCTGGTGATCGGCGAGGTCGACCGCTTCCCGCAGCTCGGCCGCCTCTGGTACCGCGTCAGTTACGACATGAACAACGGCCCCCTGGTCGAGGCCTTCGCCGAGCTCCACGAGCGCGGCGTGCTCGACGTCCCCGACCCGGTGCTCGCCGTGCAGCAGCTGGTCGCCGTCAGCATCGGCGTGCCGCAGCTGATGAAGACGTTCCAGCCGGACACGGAGTTCCGCGAGGACGACCTCGCGCGGATGATCGCGGGGGGCGTGGACACGTTCCTCGCGCGGTACGCGCGGGCGTAGCCGCCGACCGGTCGGGCCCGGGCAAGCGGAACCCCGCCTATCACGTTGTTCCCGCCCCGGGCGTCGGGTAGAGCTTCGGCCCATGCCGACGACCGCCGACAGCCCGACCTCCGACAGCACGACCGACAGCACGAGCGCCGAGGGCCCGGCCGACAGCTCCTCACCAGGCACGGCGCGCCCGCCCGCCGCGCCCGAGCCCGCCCTGCCCCAGGGCCTCAAGCAGCGCCACCTGGCGATGATCGCCCTCGGCGGCGCCATCGGCGCGGGCCTGTTCGTCGGCTCCGGAGTCGGCATCGCGGCGGCGGGCCCCGCGATCCTGCTCTCGTACACCGCGGCCGGCGCCCTCGTCGTCCTCGTGATGCGGATGCTCGCCGAGATGTCGGCGGCGAACCCCGTGACCGGCTCCTTCGCCGTCCACGCGGCCCGCGCGCTCGGCCCCTGGGCCGGGCTCACCGCGGGCTGGCTCTACTGGTCGCTGCTCGTCATCAGCGTCGCCGCGGAGGCGATCGGCGCGGCCGACATCATGACGGGGTGGGTGCCGGGCGTACCGGGCTGGACCTGGATGACCGTCTTCATGGCGGTCTTCACCGTCAGCAACCTGGGCGCCGTACGGCACTTCGGCGCCGTCGAGTTCTGGTTCGCGGGCCTGAAGGTCACCGCGATCTGCGTGTTCCTGCTCGTGGGCGCGGCGGCGGTGGCGGGCGTGCTGCCGGGCACGAAGTCGCCGGGGGCCGCCCATCTCACGGGCGACGGCGGCTTCATGCCACAGGGCTGGCACGGGGTCGGACTCGGCCTGGTCGCCGCGGTGTTCGCCTACGGCGGTCTGGAGACCGTCACGATCGCGGCGGCCGAGTCGTCGGACCCGGCGCGGGCGGTGGGGCGCGCCGCGCGGACCGTGGTGTGGCGGGTGTGCGTGTTCTACCTCGGCTCGATGGCGGTCATCGTGACGCTGCTGCCCTGGGACAGCCCCGCCGTGCGCGGCGGCCCGTACGCGGGCGCCCTCGACCAGCTCGGCATCCCCGGCGCCGGGCACATCATGAAGGCCGTCGTCCTGATCGCGCTCCTGTCGGCGATGAACGCCAACGTGTACGCGTCGTCGCGGATGCTCTACGCCCTCGTGGGCCGCGGCGACGCGCCCCGCCCCCTGGGCCGCCTCGCCGCGCGCGGCGTCCCGCGCAACGCGGTGCTCGCCTCGTCCGCCTTCGGCTTCGTGGCGGTCGTCCTCGACGTCCTGTGGCCGGACACGGTCTTCCGCCAGCTGCTCAACGCCGTGGGCGCGACCTTCCTCGTCATCTGGTTCCTGGTCGGCCTCTCCCAACTGCGCCTGCGCCGCCGTACGGAGAAGGAGGCGCCCGAACGCCTGGTGATCCGGATGTGGCTCTTCCCCCATCTGACCCGCCTCGCCCTGTGCGTCATCGCCGCGGTCCTCGCCCTGATGGTGTGGGACGAGGGCTCGCGGACGCAGGTGTTGTGCACAGGGGTGTGGACAGCGTTCCTGGTGGGGTGCGCGGGGGTGCGGCGGCTGCGCGCGGGCACGGCCGGGGCCGGGGCCGGAATCAGCTGAGCCCGGCCGCCGGGTCGTACGGGACGAGCACCACGTCGAGCTGGATGCCGACGCGGTCCCCGACGCCCGGGATGGTGAGGCCGGGCAGGAGCAGCGGCCGGATGCCGTACTCGCCGAGGGACAGCTGGCCGCGCGCGCCGAACGCGGCGTGCCGGGCGCCGGGCCTGACGTCCGGGGCGCCTCCCCGCCACTCCACGTCGAGGACGAGCGGCCGCGTCACGCCGTGCAGCGCGAGCTCGCCGATGAGCTCGCCGATGCCCCTGCCGGTGCGCACGAGCCGCTTGGACGTGAAGGTCATGTACGGGTGGGCGGCGACGTCGAGATAGTCCGCGGACCGCAGGTGCCGGTCCCGCGCCGCAACCCCCGTGGACACGCTGCCGAGTTCGACGCGCACGTCGATGTGGGGCCGCTCGATGCCCTCCTTGAACCCGACGGTGCCGCGGACGCGGTCGAAGCGCCCGCGCACCCGTCCGGCGCCGCGGTTCAGGCCGCGGAAGTGGACGCCGGTGTGCAGGGGGTCGACGTGCCAGACGCCTCGGTGGGAGAGGACCTGGACGTCGACCGGCGCCGCGTCCGCGGTTGCCTCCGCGCCCGCCTCCGTCGGAGCCGCTTGCGCGGCTGGGGTCACCGCGTGCTCCGCGCCTTGGCCGCGAGCCCGTCGAGCAGCTCCTTCAGGAGGCCGATGGTGAACTCGTCCGTGAGGTTCCCGGCCTCGTCGAACCGCTCGTGCGAGCGGAACACCGTGACCTCGGGCGTGAGGACGAGGTCGGAGTGCACCCCGTACAGCACCTGACGCAGCGCCAACTGGCCGCGTGCGGAGCCGAACTGGCTCGGCGAGGCCCCGACGACGGCGACGGGCTTGTACTCGAGCGGCTTGCCCGCCTTGCCCGACCAGTTGGTGCTCGCCCAGTCGAGGGCGTTCTTCAGGACGCCGGGGAAGGAGTGGTTGAACTCGGGCGTGGCGATGAGCAGTCCGTCGGCCTCCGTGATCCGCCGCCGCAGCTCCGCGACGGGCGTGGGCCAGCTGTCCTCGGAGTCCTGGTCGAGGTCGTACGGCGGTATCTCGCGGAGCCCGTCGTAGATCTCGACCTCGACCCCGCTCGGCGCGAACTTCTGCGCGGCGCGGAGCAGCTGGGTGTTGTGCGAGGAGCCGCGGAGGCTGCCGGAGATGCCGAGGAACGTGAGGTCACGCATGGGGTCCTCCAGAGGGAGTGGACGTGCGAGTGCGCCGCTGTCGATGATGAAACTAAACGGTGCAGTTTCCAGAAGTCAACTACACCGTTTCGTTCAGCTTGTGAGAGCGGGGCTGGCCTGGGGTGCGAGATGTCTGAATGTCGCTCGACTCGCCCTCGTACTTGGCTGTTTGCTGAACGCGCCCGTCCGTTACGGGCAGACACCCTTGACAGGCTGCGTACTGTTTCGCGACGTTTGAGCCTCGCCGAGGCAACGGCGGGAAGCGGACAGCGTGTCGGGGGCATTTGGGGGGCGATCACCCGTGCGTTCCATGAGCGATCCCATGAGAACAGCCGCAAGAACACCGGCTCGACAACCGATGAAGCCCGCGGAAGGGCGGTTGATCTGAGGTGGAGGTCTCAATCCACAGACCCGGGGAGCTGGGCGAGCAGCTCCGCCGGGCCTGGCACCGGGCCATGGACGAGTCGCCCGACTTCGCCAACCCCTTCCTGGCACCGGAGTTCGCGGCCGGGATCGGCAGGTACCGGGACGGGGCGCGGGTCGCGGTCCTGCGCGAGGGGGGCGAGGCCGTCGGCTTCTTCCCGTACGAGCGCGGCGCGTTCGGCGTCGGCCGCGCGATCGGCCTCGGCCTCTCCGACTGCCAGGCCCTGGTGCACCGGCCCGGCGTCACCTGGAACGCCAGGGAACTGCTGCGGGCCTGCGCCCTGTCCACGTTCGAGTTCGACCATCTCGTCGAGGAGCAGAAACCCTTCGGCAGATACGTCACGGGGACCTTCGCGTCCCCGGTGATCGACGTGAAGGTCGGCGACGGCAGTTACGCGGAGTGGCTGCGCGGCGCGTACCCGGGCCTCGCCAAGACGACGCTCAAGAAGGAGCGCCGCCTGAGCCGCGACCTGGGCGAGATGCGGTTCGTCTTCGACGAGCGCGACCCCGGCGCGCTGCGCACGCTCATGCGGTGGAAGTCGGCCCAGTACCGCAGGACGGGCCGCATGGACCGGTTCTCGCGCCCGTGGATCGTGGACCTGGTGGAGCATCTGTCCCAGCTCCGCGGCGCGCACTTCACCGGTGTCCTCTCCGTGGTGTACGCGGGTGACCGCCCCGTCGCCGCGCACTTCGGGCCGCGGTCGCGCACCGTCTTCGCCGCGTGGTTCACCGCGTACGACCCGGATCTGCGCTACTACTCGCCCGGCCTGATCATGCACCTGCGCATGACCGAGGCCGCGGGCCGCGAGGGCGTGCGCCTCATCGACATGGGGCGCGGCGACAAGGAGTACAAGGACTGGCTCAAGACCCGCGAACTGCGCGTGGGCGAGGGCTTCGCCACCCGCCCCCACCCGGTGGCGGCGGCCCACCGGCTCTGGCGCAGACCGGTGCGGGGCCTGCGCAACACGGTCCTGGCCCACCCGGGCCTGCGGGAGCCGGCCGACCGGCTCCTGAAGACGGTGGGCTCGCTGCGCACGGGCCGCACCCGCTGACTCTCCAGCACACCAGCACACCAGCACACCAGCACACCAGCTCTCTGGCTCTCCGGCTCTCTGGAACGAGGTGTCCATGCCGTACGGATCGCGGCTCGCCGCGACGATGACGCGGCGACTGGGGCGCGCATGCGTCTACACGCCCTCGGCCCGCCTTGCCCTGTACCTGGCGCTGCGGCGCTGGTGCAGGCCGGGCGCGCGGGTGCTGATGTCGCCGGTGAACGACGACGTGATCCTCTTCGTGGTCCTCGCGGCAGGACTGCGCCCGGTGCAGGCCCCCGTGTCGGTCTGGGACGGCAACATCGACCCGGACGCCGTACCGGAATCGACCTGGCGCACCGTGGACGCGGTCCTGACCACCAACCTGTACGGGATCCCGGACCGCGTCGTCGAACTGCGCGCCCGCTGCGAGCAGTTGGGCATCCCGCTCATCGAGGACGCGGCGCACGCCATCGGCACGCACGTGGCCGGGCAGCCGGTCGGCACGTTCGGGAAGGCGGCGGCCTTCAGCCTGTCCAAGCACGTGGCGGGCATGGCGGGCGGCTTCCTCGCCGTCGAGGACGCGCGCACGCGCCGCGAGCTCGAACTGCTCCGCGACGACCTGCTGCGCCCCGCCCGCCTCCGCGACGACCTCGCCACGACGCTGCGCCCGCTGGCCCGCTCCGCCGTGCGCGGCCTCAACCTGGTGCGCCCCGTCTGGCGGACGATGCAGCGCCTCGGCCTCCTCGAACGCGACGAGATCCGCATGCCGCTGCGCGCCCCGCAGCTCGCCGCGTCCGCGCGGGAGGCGCCGAGCCTGCCCGCGTACGACCCGTGGGTCCGCGTCGACCTGCACGGCTACCGGGACCGCCACGGGCCCTTGGTACGAGGCCAGTTGGGCGTCCGCATGGCCCTCCTGGACGAGGACCTGACCCGCCGCAGGGCGGGCGTCTCCCTCCTCGCGCGCACGCCCTGGGCCTCCCCGGCCGTCCGCGACCGCACCGCCCATGACGGCCCCGTCGCCCTCTTCCGCGTCCCGCTCCTGGTCCACGACCGCGACGCCCTCGTGGACCGCCTCGTGAGCCACGGCGTGGTCGCCGGCTACCTCTACGACCCGCCGCTCGACGACTACGCGGGCGCCGAGTTCGTCGAGCCGTCGCCCGACCCGACGGCGGCCCGCTGGTTCGCCCGCCACACCCTCCCGGCGGACCCCTTGGCGGCCCGCCGCATCGCCACCGCGCTGACGAAGGAGGGCGTCAAACCCGCCCGCCCCGCCATCGCGACGCCGAACCCGTCGTGACGTCGTAGCAGCATGACGGCGACGTACAGACGTACAGACGTACAGGGGGGAGGCGCCCCGAGAAACGCCTCCCCCCGTGCATCCCCCTCGGAGATGGTCCTCAGGTCCAGGGATTGACACACCCGGACGACCAGCGGTGCGCGCTGATGGTGTCGTTCGCGCCCACGCCGTTGTTGAACACGTTGTCCGTCAGGTTGTCGACGTAGAGCTCACCCCGGGACACGCAGCCCGTGCCGCCCGCGGGGCCCGCGTGCTCGTAGAACTGGACGCTGCTGACGCCGGCCTGGCCGGTGTTCAGAAGCGAGGTGGCCGCGTCGTTGTCCGAGCCGGTCAACGCCCCCGATCCGTCGGCCCAGTTGAAGTCGTTGCCCGGGGTGTGGCCGAGCTCGACGTGACAGTCCAGGTCGCGGTACGCCCAGACGTTCCCGTCGTTCTGGTGCGCGCGCCACAGGGCGTCGCAGTTGGGTCCCCGGACGTCGTCCGGGGCGGCCTGGGCCGGGCCGGTGAGCAGGGTGCCCGCTGTCAAGGTCATGGCCGCCGCCACCAGGGCGACGCGGATCCTGTGCATGGTGTTCCCCCTTCGTTCTTCGTTTCGTTCTTCGTTGAACTGACTAGGTGCGGTGGTCGATCTGGTCCGCTCTGCGCAGGGCCGCCCGCTTCATCCGGTTGCTCGTGGCGATCTCCTCGGCGTACCGGTCGCGCACCGGGTCGCCGTACCTGCGATCCAGGCGGCGCAGTGTGGCGCGGAGCGAGGTCCTGCGGGCGCAGGTGGCCTCCGCGACCGCGAGCTTCACTTCGAGTGCGTGCGCCTGGGCCGGGCCGAGGTGTTCGCTCCGCCGCCGGAGGTCGGCGCGGACGGCCTCCGGGTCGGCGTAGCCGTGGCCGGTCGCGGTGCGCATGCAGGTGGACCACGCCTTCAGGGCGGTGGTGAAGAGCGGGTCGCGGATGAGCTTCGGCGTGTACACCGGGGTGAGATTCGTGGCGACCTTGTCGGCACGGAAGAACGCCTTCGCGTCGCCGTACAGCTCCTGGCGTGCGGAGCGCTCGCAGCCGCCGTCCATGCTGCGCACGGACGCGCCGGTCGGCAGGCGCACGGAGTACACCGGAGTGTCGGGGCCGCCGCCCAGCGCGGTCACGTACCGCTCGCGTGCGGCGGGCGTCAGGGCCTTGCGATAGGCGAGGTTGGGGTCGCGCTTCTTCGCGGCGAGGAACGCGCGCTGGAGCCGTTCGCCGTACCCGTGCGCGCGGGCCCAGGCGACGTCGTCCTGGACGAAGCGGTGGGTGAAGGCGCGTGCCGTGTCGGGGCTCAGGGTGGGGGCGACCCAGTAGCGGAAGCCCTTGTCCTTCATGCACCGCTGGATCAGGCGCTGTTCGGCCCGGTCGACGCGGTTCTGCTCGGTCCGGGTGAGCTCGCGGGCCGGACCGGTGGGCCCGGTGCCCGCGGCCGGCTGTGACGCCTCCGTCGCGCAGGACGTCAGCGCGGCGAGGGCCGCGGTGACGGTGGCGACGGCAGTGGCAGTGACGGCGGTCCTGAGTCGTGGCACGGCCGTTCCCCCTCCTGCCCCTCTGCCTGCTCCTGGTCACCGTTCGTGGCCCCAGCGTTCCGCAGGCCGCCGCGCCACCACCACACATGAAAATCCTGGTTTAAACGTCGGGTGGCGGGTGCTCCGGACCGTCCAGGAGGGCGAGTCCTTCAGGGGTGATGGTGTGCAGCACGTGCTTGCTGCGGCGCATGCTCAGGAGCAGTCCCGCGCGGCGCAGCACGGCGGTGTGATAGCTCGCGGCAGGACCGGAGATGAGGAACCGCTGGGCGAGTTCGCCGGTCGTACGGCCGGTCACGACGTCCTGGAGGATGGCGGCCCGGGTACGGCCGATGAGGGCGCTCAGCTCCGTCAGCTCCGTGTCGCGCTGCGCGGGGCCGCGCTGCCGGTCCCAGCCGAGGGTGTGCTGGATCGGATACACCAGGACCGGCGTGAGCTCGGGGGAGGCCAGCGTGACGGGGCGGCGGTCGCAGAAGAAGGACGGTTGCAGGAGCAGCCCCCGGCCGCCGAGCCGCAGCCCGCGGTCGACCGGGTAGTCGGTCTCCAGGACGGGCGGCTGCCAGCGCAGTACGGGGCGGAAGCTGGCGAGGAGCCCGTCGGCGCCGCCCGCGAGCACCGCCCGGGTGCGCACGGCGCGGTCCGCGTCCACCTGCGCCCGGATGTGCGCCCAGTACGGGGCGAGCGCGTGCCGGTGGTAGGCGTGCAGGGCGGCGCTCAGCCGGCGCAGCGCCACGGGGTCGCCCTCGGCCAGGGCGCGGATCTCGTCGGGCAGCGGCTGCGCCCTGCCGCGGGATCCCGCGAGCCTCGTCAGGTCGCTGTGCAGGGCGGACCGGGGCGTGCTGAGCACGGTGTCGACGGCGCTCTCCAGGTCGAGGCGGCCGCCCAGGTCGGGGGTGAGGAAGTCCGGCGAGTAGCCGCGCGGCGGAAGCAGCGCCGCGAGCAGCCCGCTGACCACGGGCAGCCGCGCCCGCACGAGGCGCCGCCACTCGCCGAACACCAAAGGGTTCGCGCGCGTGATCAGGATCTGGAAGCTGTTGGTGATCTCCCACAGAGGATCGGGCGCCGCCGCGACGCGTAAGCGCGCGATGTCCTCGGTGGTGAAGTAGATCCGCAACATGGGATCTCCGATGGTGGCCGGCCGACAGGAAACCCACGCGGGCACCACCGCCCCTGCACAGGCGGCACCCACCCGTGCAAGGTTTCTCCCCACCGCCCGCACGCGGAAGGGCCCGCGACCAACGGGCCGCGGGCCCTGGCCCGAGCACATCCCGTACAGACACGGTCTCGGGCCGTCCGCTCCCGCATCGCTCCCGCATCGCTCCCGCGCTGCCGGTTGCTGAGCAGTGCGTACGTCAGATCCGGCCGAGGTCGATCTCCACCGGGAAGGGGGCCGCCGCCTTGAGGACGCCGGTGAACACTTCTCCGTCCCGGTAGGTCTTCGTCGCGGGGTCGAGAAGGTAGGTGTACACGAGAGGAACGCCTGTCGCGGCCTGCTCGATCCGCCAGTAGAAGCCGATGCCCGCCTTGGCGTACTGGTCGACCTTCACGATCCGGTCGGTGGTCTCCGAGCCTGGCGACACCACCTCTGCGACCAGCAGCACGTGCTCAGGGCGAGTGGGGGTGAGGTCGATGGTGTCTGCGCGGTACACGACGACATCCGGGCGGCGATTGGTGAGTGGGACGTCCTGAAGCCGGACGTCGAAGTCCGTGTCGGCGTTCCAATCCGATCCTGGGGCGGCATCCAAGGCATTCGCCAGAATCCGGGCCAGCCGGTTGTGGCGCTTGGACGCATGGGGACTCACGACGACCATCCCGTCCACGATCTCGACACCGGCGCACTGTTCCTCGGACCAGGACTCGTACTCTTCCGCCGTGATCTGCTCATGCATCCACGCCGGGGCCATCATCTCGGCCGTCATGAAGCACCTCCCGGACACTGCGCCGCGCGCCCGATCCCGCTGGATTCAGCGTACTGTCTGCCGTCCGTGCGCCACTCGCGGAACCCCGGGGCGCAGGACGCACCGAACGCCGAAACGCGGTCGGATCCGACGGTCCTGGCATGAACGGATCAGGCTGACTGGAGTACTGGGCTGAGATCCGTCGGCTGCATCGGGCCTCGGCGAAACCTTCGGGACACCGCCAGGAGACCCCCGCGCTGCCGTGATGGCGGCGGGGAGCCACTCTTACGGCGTCGCCGAGGTGCCTGGGGCGTCCGATGCCGCGCACCCACGACTGGCGAACTGGCCTGTCGTGCGATCCCCGGCTCCGCACTCCACTGCAACTGGGTGGAGAGGACGACTGGTCGAGCGCTCGGAGCGCCTCCGCCATACAGCGCCAGTGGTCTCCGTACCTCCCTTCTTGTCATAGTGACAGGAATCGAAGTAGCTTAAGCAGTATGCAAGTTGACGCGTGGTCACCCACGCCCGTACTGCTGACGGTCGATCTCGTGATCCTGACGCTGCGTGAGGGGCAGCTGTGTGTTCTGCTCGTTGAGCGGGGTGAAGATCCATTTCAGGGCATGCTGGCTCTGCCTGGCGGATTCCTCAGTCACGCTGGTGAGGAGATCCTGGACGCCGCTCACCGTGAGTTGAGTGAGGAGACCGCTCTGGTTGCCGGGTCCGTGCATCTTGAGCAGTTGGCCATCTACGGAGACGCAGGCCGTGATCCACGGGGGCGAGTCGTTTCCGTGGCCCACTTGGCGATCGCACCGGGACTCCCCGAACCGGTCGCGGGAACGGATGCCGCGGATGCTGCGTGGGTTCCCGCGGAAGCCGTCCTGTCCGGAGAGGTGGAACTGGCCTTCGACCACCGCCAGATCGTGACAGACGGAGTCGAACGCGCGCGTACCAAGCTCGAATTCACGGCGCTGGCCACGGCATTCTGCGGAGAACTCTTCACCATAGCCGAGTTGCAGCAGGTGTACGAGGCGGTGTGGGGTGCCGAAATCGACACTCGTAATTTCTACCGGAAAGTCCAGGCCGTAAAGGGATTCATCATGCCGGCCGGCTCGGGACGCAGGGCCACGGCGGGACGGCCCGCGCGGCTGTACCGAGCCGGGCCGAAGACAGTGTTGTTCCCACCGCTGATCCGACCTGCGCCGTCCGGGACAGAGGCGGAAACGAGAGGGGAAGGGGAATAGATGTCGAACGACCTGGTGGTGATTCTCACCGCCCTCAATCTCGAGTACGAGGTCGTGCGCCGGAAACTGGCCGGTCCACAGGTGCACCGTCATGAGCGTGGGACGCGGTTCGAGGTGGGAACCGTGCAGGGCACTTCATGTCGTGTCGCGCTCGGTCTGACGAACAAGGGGAATCATTCTGCCGCGGTGATCGCTGAGCGCGCGATTCAGGAGTTCTCGCCGGTGGCCGTGTTGTTCGTGGGCGTCGCCGGTGCCCTGTGGGACACCGCCAGGCTGGGCGACGTGGTGATGGCGACACACGTGTACGCCTACCACGGCGGGACCAGCGAGGACGACGGACTCAAGGCGCGCCCCCGGGTGTGGGAGACGGCGCACGGCATCAGCCAACTCGCCTCGCATCTGGCTCGCGTGAACGACTGGGCCGACGACACGCCCGGTCATGGGCGCACGCCGCAGGTGCACTTCGGCGCGATCGCCGCCGGCGAGGTCGTACAGAACTCGACGATCTCGGCCGAGGCGCGGTGGATCCGGCAGCACTACAACGACGCGCTCGCGATCGAGATGGAGGCCGCCGGTGTGGCGCAGGCCGGGCATCTCAACGGGGCGCCGGTGGCCATCATCCGGGGAATCAGCGACCGAGCAGACGGTACGAAGGCCGGCGCGAAGGACCGTATCCGGCAGCCACGGGCCGCGGCGAACGCGGCGGCATTCGCCACGCGGCTCGCCGTGGAACTGGTGGGAGAACAGGAGCAGATCGCAATGTCCGAGGCAGACCGGGCCCCTACGGCAGACAGATCCGAAGAGCACGTCAGCAACACCGCACACAACAGCACCGTTGGCATCATGGCCGGCGCAGTCAAGGAGAGCAGCGTCTACTTGAACGCGCACCCGAAGGTGACCGGTCCGGCGGACCTGGTGGCAGAACTGGACGTTTTCCGTGAGCACGTGAAACGTCATCACATCGAGGGCGCCCTCGACGACGACACCTATCGTGAGGCACTGGCCGAGCTGGGTTTCGCCCGCCGAGCGGCCAGGGAGAACGCTCCCGATTCATCCAAGAGGGCGACCATGGCACTCAAGAGGTTACGGGGCCTCATCGCGGAGTTACCCGAGTTGGTGGCCATGCTGGCACCCCTGGTTGTTGCGGCGGGTGACCTGTCATGAACGACGGCAGCAGGGTCACGCACAATTCCGCGTACGACTCCACCGTCGGCATCCAGGCCGAGACCGTACACAACTCCACCGTCAACGTCGTCCATCCGGATGCGTCGCCTCAGGAAAAGTACAGGGTCGGTGTGCGATTCCTGGAGGAAGGCGTCCCCAGCCGGGCTCGCGACCTGATCAGTGACGCGATCGCCCACGGGCACGACAACGCGGAGGTCCGTTTCCACTGGGTGCTCGCCATGCTCAGTGCACGCGCCTATCACGACCTCAGCACCGAGGAACTCCAGCGGCTGCACCATGCCTCCGGGCTCATGGGGACCTACGCCGAGGGAGAGTGGAAAGCCGCTCTGCGCGTCGCTTTCGAACTGCTGGCGATGCTCGGCACCGCGGACGGTGAAACAGGACGCGCACTGGAGCGTCTGCTGGCTCTGTCGCCTCCCCGGCGTGACGCGCTCCTCCGCCACCTCGACCTCGTACTCACCGGAGGGCTGAAGGACAGCCTGTGGGCCGAGCACGGCGAGCGGGCCGAGGCAGATCGCTTCGCCAATGACCGGGTCCAACGGGTCTGGGCCTATTTCGAACCCGACCCGATCGGGGCACGGGCCCTGCCGCCCCGTCCGAGCACCGCTGCTGCCGCCCGGGCAGCTCTCCCGCTCCGAGCTGGCCTGTTCGTCGCCATCACCGCATTCCTCTGGGTCTTGGCGTTGAACGCGGATCCGGCCGCGGCAGTCATCGAGCTGGTGGTGGCGCTCGGTGCGGGCCTGACCGCTGCTCACTTCGGCAGCCGATGGTGGTACCAGGAACATCAACTGAAGGCCAAGAACGTTCAGCCCCAGATCCCGCACACGCGTGATCCCGCCTCTTCTGGGGACGGGTTCACCAACCGCGTCCGTCATTCGTTCGACCACTACTTCAGTGTCCGCGTGCCCCACGGATTCGCCCCGCAGGAATGGCTTGGCCATACCGTCCACATCCGTAACAGCCTCGTCGCCGAGATCGCGCTTCTCTACCGCGAGAGCCGAATCAGCGTGGACCGGGTCAACTGGCTGATCCGCTATCTCGCTGAGGATGCCCGAGACCGCCACAACAGAGGCACTCTGGTCGACCACCGCCACCAGAACCAGACGGTGGCGAAGGCACTGTGCGTGGTCGCCCTCATCGCTCTCGGCATTTCGGCTCTGGCCCTGCTCGGAACAGTGGCCTCGGATGCCGACGGGTCGCGGTTGATGCTGGCCATCTCGGCCATGGTCGGCGCGATCCTGTGCGGCCGCGCGGCCGCGTTTTTGTGGCTGGAGGCCCGAGGTGAAGAGCGGCGAATGGCCGAGGAAACCCGGGAATATCAAGAGCGGCTGGCCGCGCGGCAAGTCGCGCACCGGAACTGGAAGTCGTTCCTGGACAGTACGCGACCCAGTGAGCTGGAAATGGAGACCTGGCTCACCTGCGACAAAACGCTCTTCGTCGACGAAGCGCTCCGCCACTACCAGCTCACCTGGCGCGACCTGATCACCCACACCATCCTGTTGACGCCGGCACGCCCCTACAGGCGAGGGCGGGTGAGGGGCGGTCCTTGGCGGTACTCGCGCTACAGCTTCCGCCTTTTCCTGGTCACACAGGATGGCGTTCGTGAAATCAGCACGGAATTCGATTTCACCGACGTGAAACGTGAGATCGAGCAGCGAAGCAACTACCGGTTCGACGCGCTGTCCTCCGTACAGGTCACGGAACGTGCCGATGTCGGCTACGACCTCGAACTCGTCCTCACCAATGGGCCGGCCAGGAACATTCGGGTCAAAGACGCCGACACCCATCAACTGGCGCCGGACGAAAACGCCCAGGAAATCGCCGAAATCAACCTCACTTCGGCTGGCTTCATCCACACCTTCCGCCTCTTGGAAGGAATCGCGGCGGATGGAAAGGGTTGGATCGAACGAAACAACCCCAACAACCTGCCGCCCATTCGTGCTGCCGACTGAGTCTTCCTGGCCCTCGGGGCGGGCAGGGGCCGAAGCGCCGGAGCCCTGCCCGCCCACTCATCAGCCCAGCCCGGACCCGAGCTTAGGAATGGCCGTGGCCGCCCCAGAAGACGTTACCGAGAGCAGACTGTTGCTGGCCGAGTACGACCGCATCAAGGAGGAGCAGAAAACCCGGATAGGATTCCGTGACAACCTGCTCTACTTCACGCTCGCCGCGTCCACCGCGGTCCTGGCGATCACCGTTCAGAGCAGGCAGGCTCAACTGCTGCTTGTCATCCCTGCGATCTGCCTGGTCCTGGGCTGGACCTACCTGGTCAACGACGAGAAGATCTCCGCGGTCGGCCGCTACATCCGCGACCAGCTGGGACCACGCCTTGCCGAGCTCAGCGGCGCTCACGGCGCAGTGTTCGGCTGGGAGATCTACCACCGCGAGGATGCGAGCCGCACCACGCGCAAGCGGCTGCAGACCGCTGTGGATCTGTTCACGTACTTGGCCTTGCCGATGATCTGCGTGACTGCATTCTGGTGCTCTCCCGCCGTCCGGCTCCTCCTCGTCATCGTCTCCCTCGCACAGGCGCTTGCCTTGGCCGTACTGGGTTGGCAGTTCCTTCGCTGCGCGGAGCGGTAGCGCCTCTCTGCGGTCCCGCTTCAACACGATCTGCTGGTCGGGGCCGGCGAGCAGCGCGATCTCGGCCCAGCAGCACTTCCCGACTGCAGTCGGCTCGACGCCGTACCGGTCTGCGACAAGGGTGACGAGAAACAGACCTCGGCCGCTCCCGCTGTACCGATCCGGGAGACCCCGGCTCGCGCCGCGAGGCCTCGCCTCCGAGAGCATCGTTTCCGAAGCGGAGCCCGAGCCTGCCGGGGCGGAGGACCCCGACACGGAATTCGTGCCGATCAGAACCCCTCCCTGAGGGAGAAACCCCAGGTCAGAGTGGTAACGCATGGTGCCCCCGGCAGGATTCGAACCTGCGACACCCGCTTGAGGAGTGGGATCGAATCCTTGCCGGGAGGTGCTCGACGCTGCTACGCGATGCTGTATCCCCTGGTCGGCAGCGTGCAACCGTGTAGTTGATCCGTTGCATGACGCTTCCTGCCGGACAGTCCGCTCACGCATCGCGCACGCACGAAGATCGCATCCCTCAGGTCAGTGCCTCGATACGTGGGCGGGTCGGCCCACCCGAGCGGTGATTGTGTGGTCTCGCGGTACCAGGGCCGAACGCTTAACAGCTGACGAGCACGTATGAGACCGGAACCGAGACCAGAACCGAGGCTTTCCGCATGGTTCGGGACTCGCCAGGCTGTCGGAACAGCGGTCTTCCGCATCTTCTGCACCAGCTGGCGGGACACGATCCCGCGGCATCGCCTGCGAGCTGGGCCTGGCCCGCAACACCGTCCGACGCCTCACCGACGCCGGCACCCCGGACGAGCTTCTGGTCGGCCAGTGGACCGGCCGTAGCAGTGTCCTCGACCCCCACAAGCCCTTCGTGCACCAGCGATGGAACGAGGGCTGCACGAACGCCGCCCGACTCTTCGCCGAGCTCCGCGCATGCGGTCGCAGCCGCCCTCTGTCCGGGACTGAGCCGAGGACGGCTCAAGACCGCCACGAGACCGCCTGGGTGGCGGTCAGAAATACACAGGAGACCGCTTGTCCGCCCGGGTGCGGAACGCCCACCACTGCATGGCCTGGAAGGCGAGCACCACCGGCAGCACCAGCAGCACCAGGGGGCCGACCAGGCTCAGGGTATCGGGATGGGCGGCAGCCTCGGCGAGCGAGAGGTCCTCTCCCGAGTAGGTGCTCACCACCGTCTGCGGAAAGCGGGCGACGCCGATCGCCACCACGGGAAGGCACACGGCGAGCCCGCTGAACAGCAGCGGGAAGCCCGCGCCGCGGGACGCGGCCTGCCGTGATGCCATCAGCGCGGCGGCCATCGCGGCCACGGCGACCAGCACGGCGGGGAGCGCGTTCGGCGCTCCGTCCCGGGTCCTGGCGTCGAAGACGGCGGCGACGAACGTGAGCAGCCCGAGGCCCGCCGCCGCGATGCCAAGGCGTGAGGTCAGCGCCGAGGCCCGTTCGGCAACCGGACCCGTCGTCCGCCGCGCCAGGAACACGGCACCGTGGAGTGCCAGGACCGCGACGGCGGTCAGCGCGGACGCCACCGGTACGGGGCGCAGCAGCAGGTCGAGTGAGGGGCTCAGGTGTCCGCCCTTGACGGGGAGCGCGCCGAGCACCGCGCCGCCCAGGGCACCCCACATGAGGGCCAGCGTCACACAGGCGGCCCGGACGAGGATGTCCCAGCGCCGTCGCCAGCCGGGGGACGGCACGCGGCGGCGGAACTGAATCGCGGCGTGCCGCAGCAGCAGCGCGGCGACGGCCACGACGATCAGGGGGGCCATGCCGCTCACGACGGTGGACTCCAGGCCGGGGAATCCGCCGAGTGTGACGCCGGCCGCAGCCACCAGCCAGACCTCGTTGCCGAGGAAGAACGGCCCGGTGGCCGCGTCGACCGTGTGGCGGTCCGCGTCGTCGCGGGCGATGAGGCGGCCCACCATTCCGGTGCCGATGATGATGCCGTCGAGTACGAGATAGCCCGTCAGCAGCAGTGCCAGCAGGGCATACCAGATGTTGTCCCACACGGTGTGCGCCTTTCAGTAGGTCAACTGGGGTGCGTCTGCGGCCTTTTCGCCCGGCCCATGAGCCGCCCCGAGCTGCGCCCCGTCCGGTCCCTGCCGGGCGAAGCGGATCAGTAGGGCCCAGTCGACGAGCGTGAGGGCCACGACGAGTACGCCGAAGACAAGGAGTGAGGCGAGCGCGCCGCCGGTGGTGAGTCCGGGGGTGATCGCGTCCTCGGTCTTGAGTACTCCGTAGACGGCCCAGGGCTGGCGTCCGGCCTCGCGGAAGATCCATCCGGCGGTGCTGGCGATGTACGGCAGGACCACCGCGGCGCTGAGCAGCCACAGCAGGATGCGGCGGCGGATCAGGTTCCGTTTGATCAGGAACAGCACGGCGACGAGCGTGACGACCAGCATCAGGCCCCAGCTGGTGATCATGAAACTCTCCGCGGTCCTGACGTAGTCGGGGCCGTAGTAGTTGTCGGGCCCGAACTTCTCGGTGAACTCCTTGGCCTGGGCCTCCGCGTCCTTGTTCCCTGGACCGAATTTGGTCGGGGTCTGGGCGCCCACCACCTCGAACAGGCTCGTTCCCATGACTCCCGTGACCATGGCCATCACCGCGGCGACGGGGAGGGACAGCTTCATCGACGACCAGAAGAACTCCGTGTGTGCGGTGCGCCGCCGCAGGTGCCAGGCGCTGACCGCGACGATGAAGAAGGCGCCGGTGGTCAGCGCGCCCGTCAGGATGTGCCACATCGCGGTGCTCGCGTTGGAGTTCTGGAAGAGGGCGGCGGCATCGACAGGGACCATGTCGCCGTCGCTCGTCCGCGTGCCCGCCGGGTTCTGGAGGAACCCGTTGGCGGCCATGACGAAGAAGACCGAGGCGTACGCGGAGAGAGCCACCAGCCAGATCAGTACGGTGTGGGCGGTGCGGCCCAGTCGGTCCCAGCCGAAGATCCACAGGCCGAGGAGCGTGGACTCGGCGACGAAGGCCACGAGGGTCTCCACCACGAGGGGCGCGCCGAAGACGCTGCCCGCGGCATGGGTGAGTCCGCTCCAGTTCAGCCCGAACTGGAACTCCATCACGATGCCGGTGCCGATTCCAAGCGCGTAGTTGATCAGATAGAGCTGACCCCAGAACCTGGTCTGCGCGCGGTGCTTCTCTTTGCCGGTGATCGCCCAGCGCGTCTGCATGACGACGAGGAAGGTGACCAGACCGAGGGTGAGCGCGACGAACAGGTAGTGCGCTATGGCGGTGAGGGCGAACTGAAGCCGTGCGAGGGCGAGCACGTTGTCCACGAGGGTGTCTCCTTGTACCGGCTGAAAGTCTGGGGCCCGTGCAGTGGCCGTGTGGTGGAGCCCGGGCGCCGCCACGGGCGCCCGGGCTCCCGCGTCCCATCAGAGCTCTCCGTACTCGGCCTCGGCAGCCTCCGGCCCACGCCTGCCGGGATCCAGCAGGCATTCCGCCCCCTCAGCCGCATCGCGGCGGGGACGGTCGTCAGGCGGACGTGACAGCGTCGACGAACACGACAGCGGCCGTCCCGGAGCCGAACTGCCGCAGCGCGCGGTCGCTGTTGCGCATGAAGGTCCCAAAAACCGCGACCAAAAAATGGCACCGGCGGCGATGACGACCCCGCCGGTGTACACCAGCCCTTCGCGGATGGCGGCGCCGTGCTCGTTCGCACGGCCCCGCTCCTCCTCGATCGCACCGGGCGCGGCCCCTGTACCAGGCGGGGACCGGGCCGGCGGCGGGCCGCTACCTGGCCTGAAGCCGCTGGGTCTCGGTGTGGAAGATCTCGTTGCCCCGTTCGGTGATCTCCAGGAGCAGCTCCAGCTGCTCCTCGGTGAGTCCGATCAGGAGCTCGCGGACCGCCGCTCGGTAGTCGGTGAAGAGGCTGTCGACCCGTGTGGCGAAGGACTCGGGCACGGCTTCGACGATGACGCGCCTGCGGTCCACCGGGTCGGGCCTGCGCCGGACGAAGCCTGCCTTCTGGAGCCGGTCGATCACCGTGGTGATCGCGCCGCCACGGGTGAGGCCCACCAGTTCGGCAAGGCGTCCCGGGGTCGTGGGCCCTTCCAGGTCCAGCAGGCTCAGACAGTTGAAGTCGGTGGCGTTGAGTCCGACGGACTGGGCCACCGCCGACTGGAAGAGGACGGTCCGTGCAGCCTGAACCCGCAGCGCCATGGCCAGTGCTATCAGTGTGGACTCCGAGCCTTCCACGCTGTCCGCCGCGCTGTGAGGACGCACCTTGGGGTTGCACCTTCTCTCTGACGACCGGGGCCTGCAGCGTACTGCCCCACCTTGGCCGCCATCGTCCCGCCTCCCTCAGGCAACCCGCCGCGCCCTGCCGACGCGCGTCCTGACGGCCTTGGCGCCCACTGTCCCGTGGAACTGGACGGAGGTGGCGCCAGGAGTGAAGAGCGCCCTGTAACCCTCGCCGTCGGCCGTCCGCGTGGTCCCAGCGATCGTTGAGCCCGTGCATCAGAGTGCGGACATCGAGTTCTGCCGGATTGATCGTGCTGGCGTACATGACAGCCCCCCCTTCGCGCACATTCTCTCTATCTTCGCGCTTCTCTAATTTAGAGAGATCTTTCTCGCCCCGTCAAACCGCAACGGAAAGCACCCCGGCGGGCCGCCTCGGCGGGTCCACCGGGGTGCGGTCACCCGTGCGAGCTTCGCCCGCTGCCAGGCCACCTTGACGTCCATGTCCGGGCGCCGTGCGTCACCGCACGTCCCGGCGGCGGCCGCCAGGCGGAGGCGGCCTGGTCGTGAGCGCGGAGGACGACGAGCGGGCGGTACGGAAGGACGCGGGCATTCGGGGGTCGGGCCGACCTCGCCGATCGGGGTGAGGGCGCATCGAAGGTGGTCGACCCGGGTGCGGCCGAAGCGCCTCCCCGTCCAACCTGTGCGCCGAAACCAGATGGCCAGGGCCCGACACCCGCTCGGTTCGAAGAACCGCCACCAGGCGCTCCGGTACGACATCGGCAAGACAGCGAAGCGGCTCGCGTCGATCAAAGGACGATCCCGGCCCGGAGGTAAAGGCACAAGCCCAGCCGCAGCCGCACCTTACTGATCACGCAACTGCTCGGCGGCTTCCTGGTACGCCTCGGCGGCACGGGCGAAGTAGTCGAAGAGGGTGTCGAGCTGCTCCGGTGTGTAGCTGCCGAGGATCTGGCCGATCTTCTGGCGGGCGGGGGCCATGGCGCGGTCGAGTTCCGCGGGTTCGCCGACCGGCTCGACGGTCACCTTGCGCCGGTCGGCGGGGTCGGGCATGCGGCGTACGTAGCCCGCCTGCTCCAGGCGGTCGATCAGGCGGGTGGTCGGCCCGGTCGTCAGGCCGGTGCGCGAGGCGAGTTCGCCCTGGGTCATCGCGCCCGCCAGATGAAGGATGTTCAGCGCGTACAGATCGGTGGCGCCGAGCTTGCAGGCGTGGGCGCTCGCATGGCTGTGCAGCAGCACCGCGCTGAGGTACTGGCGGTAGATCTCGCCCGCATCGGGGCGCATCGACGGCGTTGACAAGGGTTCCTCCGCTCCCTAATGTCTGCGCCAAGGAAGAGAAATCTTCAACGCAGTAACTTCTTTCGTGAAGTTATCACGGGAGGGTACGCCCATGAACGCCACCAGTGCTCCGCATCCGGAGCAGGCCGAGTCTATTGAGCGCCCCGCGGAGGCCGAGGAGGACGAGCAGGCCGAGCCCGCCACCGTTCCGGCCGCCAAACGCCGCCGTCGCCGACGCCTCAAGATCGTGCTGGGGGGCACCGCGCTGACGCTGGCCGCCGCCGCGGGCGTCGGATATCTGTGGCTCAACGCCATCTCCGACGCCAAGAACCTCGGCAAGAGCGACTGCAACGCGGTCACCCCCACCGTCACCGCCACCCCGGCCGGCGCCCCGTCCGCCGACGACCGGCGGGCGGTCTGCCGCACCCTGCGCTCAATGACCCAGGCGTGGGCCCGGCACGACGCCATCGCGTACGGCGACCACTTCACCCAAGACGCCACCTACATCAGCTACATAGGCACCGTCTACCAGGGCCGCCGCGACATCGCCGAAGGCCACCGCGCTCTGTTCGACGGGTTCCTCAAGGGCACCAAACTCGCCGACTCCTGGCTCAGCGTCCGCTTCTACGGTCCCGACACCGCCGTGGCCACCAGCCGCGGCGACACCTACAAGGGCGGGGAACCGAAGGCGGCCGACCTGTCCAAGGCCCAGACCTACACACTCGTCCGGCAGGGCGAGGGCACGTGGCGCATCGCCGCCTTCCAGAACACCAAGCGCCAGCGCGTCATGGAACGCATCTCATTCCTGATCTCCCCCGACACCAAGCCCGAGGCCGAGAAGTGAGCCCCCGCGACTACAGGGGTCACGAGACGCCCCCGGCGCCGCGGTGCCGGGCGCCTTCACGACAGTCCCGCTCCCTCGGACGCCGGCGATGATGCACGGGAACTGCGAAGCGCTGGTCACCCTCGCCCATCTGTTCCTGTCCCGGGCCGAAACCGGTGACAGCCTGCTGGGCCTGTGCCCGGGCATGCCAGCCACAGAATCCCGGCCGCACGCTCCCGGCGACGTACCCGCCGGCATGGTGCAGGCCCCGGAGCGCGTCGTGCGAGCAGCCCTCACCGCCCTGCAGCGACGCACGCACCTGCGAGGTCAGCGGCGGCGCCGCATGACGCACATGCGGGGCCCCTGTGTAAGAAACTCGAGGAAGATCAAGGAACTTGCGCTATGTGGATCATCGCTGTGCTCGCCGGGACGTTCGCCGTCGTTCTTCTCCCCTCCTTCCTCGGACGCCGTCTCCTGGGAATCGACGCTGGACCGCTTCGGGTCGCGGTGGCAGGGATCGTCGGGATCTCCATCTCGGGACGGCTGTTCGGGCCACGGTTGCGGGACTCGGACCATCAGCAGGTCATGCTGTCGCTGATGATCGGGGTAGCGCTGCTGACGGCCATGGTCACGCTCGTCTTGTTGCGGGAGCTTCTGCCCGTGGGAAGCGGGCCGTTGGACCTGGTCCGCGAGATCAGGGGGCGGATCGCGCGGGGGCGCCGCTATGCGCACATCGCCCGGATCGCCGGGCGGCACGGGCTGGGGCCGTACCTCCGGGGGCGCAGGGCCGTCGAGAGCGAAGGGGCGCCCCATCAGTTGCAGGCGCAGGAGTTGCGGCAGGCGCTGCAGGCCGGCGGGGTCACCTTCGTGAAGCTCGGCCAGCTGATCTCGACCCGGCGGGATCTGCTGCCGGAGCCCTATCTGGAGGAACTGAGCCGACTGCAGGACCAGGTCTCGCCCGCCCCCTGGCCGGAGGTCGAGGAGACGCTGATCGCCGGCCTCGGGGCGCATCCGAGGGATGTCTTCGCGGAGTTCGACCGGCAGCCGCTCGCCGCGGCCTCCATCGCGCAGGTGCACACCGCCGTTCTCCACGACGGAACCCGGGTCGTCGTCAAGGTGCAGCGGCCCGGGATCGAGGAGCTCGTCAAGCGCGATCTGGACATCGTGAACAGGCTGGCGGTCACGCTGCAGGGCCGTACAAGCTGGGGCCGGAGCCTGGGCCTGACCGATCTGGCCCGGGGATTCGCGGCCGCGCTGAACGAAGAGCTCGACTTCCGTATCGAGGCGCGGAACATGACAGCCGTACGGATGGCGGCCGAGGCCCGCGGCGACCGGAGCGTCACCGTGCCGCGGGTGCATGAACAGCTGAGCACCGCGCGGGTCCTTGTGATGAGCCGCATCGACGGCCTGCCCCTGGGCCAGGCGGCACCCGCCACCGCGGAGCTCGGGGAAAAGCTGGCCCGGACGCTGCTCACGGCGCTGCTCAACCAGATCATGCAGGACGGAGTGTTCCACGCCGATCCCCACCCCGGGAACATCCTGCTGCTGCCCGACGGCACGCCCGCGCTGCTCGACTTCGGTTCGGTGGGCCGGATCGACGCGGGGCTGCGAGCCTCCATGGCCGCGCTCTTCCTGGCCGTCGACCGGGGGGACGCCACCGCGCTGTGCGATGCGCTGCTCGAGGTGACCAACCGGCCGGAGCAGGTGGACGAGCAGCGACTGCGGCGGGCACTGGGCCACTTCAGCGCCCGCTATCTCGTCCACGGGGGTACCAAGGACACGGCGATGTTCACGGAACTGTTCCGGCTGATGAGGGACTTCAGGCTGGCGGTGCCGCCGGAGATCGCAGCCGTGTTCCGGGCGCTGGCCACGATGGAGGGCACCTTGACCCAGCTGTCGGACGGCTTCGACATCGTGACGGCGTCCCGTGCGTACGCCACGACGCAGTTCGCCCGGCAGCTGAGCCCCGGGACGGCGGGCGAGACGGCGCGCGACGAGCTGATGTCGCTTCTGCCGGTGCTGCGTCGGCTGCCCCGGCGCCTGGACCGCATCAGCGGGTCGCTGGAGGAAGGCCGCCTCGGGGTGAACGTCCGGCTGCTCGCCGACCCGCGGGACCGGCGCGTGATCGGCGAGCTGCTCAGCCGGGTGCTGCTGGCGTTCCTCGCGGTCTTCTTCGGCATCGCCGGGGTGATGCTGCTCCTCGGCTCGAAGGGCGGGCCCGCGGTCACCACCGGTCTCGGGCTGTACGCCCTGATCGGCTACCACCTTCTCCTGCTCTCCGGGGCCCTGGTGCTGCGTACGGTCTACACGCTGGCCCGGCCGCTGGGCTGAGCAGCCATCTGCACTTCCCGCGTGACGCCGTGTGGCTGCCTCGTGCCGACGACGAGCGGGTATCTCACCGAAGCAGGCTCGGCCCCATCGGCCTCATCCGCTGCCTCTACGGCCCCGACACCCACGAAGAGCACACCGGCCCCGTAGGCACGACGCCGGAGCCCGCCGTTCATGGACGCCCTCGCCCAGACCCTCACCCGGCTTGCCCGGAATCAACTACAAGAGGCTGCCAGGAATTTCGAACGCGCCATCCACCCCCGCACGGCCGACACCTACACGAGCCTGCCGAGAAACTTCGGAGATCAACTCGCCGTCCGCTCACGCAAACGGCCCCGGACGAGGAGTCCGGGGCCGATCAGAACCCCTCCCTGAGGGAGAAACCCCAGGTCAGAGCGGTAACGCATGGTGCCCCCGGCAGGATTCGAACCTGCGACACCCGCTTTAGGAGAGCGGTGCTCTATCCCCTGAGCTACGAAGGCGAGGTGAGGACCTCGGGAGATCCGCTGACTAGCGTAGCGGATAAGCGCTCGGGGCTGGCAGGGTTCCTGTCTTTGCAGGTCAGTGGGGGTACGGGGGTGGGGTGGGGGTTAGTGCGTCGCGCGCTGGGGGGTGGGGAGCTCGGGGAGGGGGGCGTTCCTCGGGTGGGCCGGGTTGAGGAACCACTTGCGGGCCGACAGGAGCCACCACGTGCCGGAGAAGGCGAGGACGACGCCGACGGCTATGGGGGCGTAGTTGAAGGTCTTGGTGGTGATGGGGGAGGACTGGGGGAGCATGAACAGGACGGTGATGACCGTCACCCAGGCCACGGCGATGACGCCGACCGGCTTGGACCAGGGGCCCAGGTGCCAGGGGCCGTGCTGGAAGGCGTCGCCCTGGCGCAGGCGCAGGAAGGTGGGCACCACGTAGGCGATGTACAGGCCGATCGTGGCGATGGAGGTCACGGCCGCGTACGCGGTGGTGTTCCAGAGGTAGGGCAGGCCGAGGAGGAAGGCGCCCGCGGCGGCCAGCCAGACGGCGTTGGTGGGGGTGCGGGTGCCGGGGTGGAGCTTGTGCCACACCCGGGAGAAGGGGAGCGCGCCGTCGCGGGAGAAGGCGTAGATCATGCGGGAGTTGGCGGTGACCGACGCCATGCCGCAGAAGAGCTGGGCGCCGATGACGACGAGGAGCATGAGCTTGCCGGTCGTCTCGCCGAGCGCGTCCAGGAAGATCTGGGCGGGGGGCACGCCGGTCCCGGAGCCGAGGGCGCCGTCGTAGGACTGGATGGCGAAGGTCAGGCCGAAGAGGAGGACGAAGCCCGCCACCCAGGAGACCAGGATGGAGCGGATGATGCCCCGCGGGCCCTCGACGGCCGCGTTCTTGGTCTCCTCGGTCATGTGCGCCGACGCGTCGTAGCCCGTGAAGGTGTACTGGGCCATGAGCAGGCCGATCAGGGCGACGTAGACGGCCGAGCCCCAGCCCGTGTTGTTGACGAAGTCGCCGAAGACGGTGCCGATCGACTGGTGGGTGTCGGGGACGGTCAGGAGCGCGGTGACGATCACCACGACGCCGATGAGGTGCCACCACACCGAGACCGTGTTGAAGAAGCCGACGACGCGTACGCGGAAGGTGTTCACCAGCGCGTGCAGGAGCAGGATGCCGCCGAACAGCGTGATGGTGTGGCCCGGCGTGGCGGCGTAGTCGAACTGCAGGTTCAGATAGGCGTTGAGGAAGGACGCGGCGCCGAAGTCGATGCCCGCGGTCACGGCGACCTGGCCGAGGGTGTTGAACCAGCCGGTGAACCACGCCCAGGCGGGCGCCGACCTGCGCGGCGCGAGTTTGTGCGCCCAGAAGTACAGGCCCGCGCTCGTCGGGTACGAGGAGCAGACCTCCGCCATGGCCAGGCCCACGAACAGGGTCATCAGGCCGACGAACACCCAGCCCCACATGATCAGGGCGGGGCCGCCGGTGTTCATGCCGAACGCGTACATGGTCAGGCAGCCGGAGAGGATGCTGATGATCGTGAAGCTGACGGCGAAGTTCTGCTTGCCCGACATCGAGCGGTCCAGGGTCTGGGTGATGCCCAGCTCGGCGAGGCGCTCCTCGTCCGACCGCGCGGTGCTCGGGATGTCCAGTGGCATGGCTGCCTCCCAGATCTCGGTCAGTTCTACGGGGGTGGTGGGGGTTACGGGTTCTGCGACTTGAGCGCCCACGAGCGGTGGCGTTCGAAGAGCTTCTGGGGGTCGCCGCAGTAGCTCCACGGCACATCGGTGGCGTACGGGCCGATCGCGTCGAAGACCTCGGCCGCCTCCTTGTGGCGGCCGGCGAACGACAGGGCGTGGGCGAGGTAGTTGGCGTCCTCGTGGAACGCCGCGTGGGGGCGGGCCGTGGACCGGTGCGTCCACCAGTTCCGCCACGCCAGCGGGGTCGACGGGTTGTCCGTCCAGGGGTGCAGGGAGAGGCCGTACCGCTCGCCCTCCTGCGCCACGCGCTGCCGGTGCGTCTCGGCGAGGGCGACCAGGGGCAGCACGTGCACGGCCAGGCCGCGGGGCGCGTGCGCGCAGCGCTCCTGGGCCCAGTGGAACATCTCGCCGCCCTGCCCGTGCCAGGACGGGAACAGGAAGGTCAGCACCTCGTGGTGCGCCTCCCGGTTCCAGGGGTCCCGGTCCTCCACCTCCCGCCACACCTGGAACACGGTGTCCCGCCACGTCGCGTCGTGGGCGGGGGCGTGGAAGCGGAGCAGCGCGAGCATCACGACGTACGGGGTCGGGTCCGCGGGGAGCGCGTCGGCGGCGGCGTAGCAGGTGTCCCAGGCCTCCTCCATCGCCTCGTCGCGGCCCCGGCCGCGCCCGGCCGCCATCGAGCGCAGCGCCTGTACGTGGGCGATCAGGGCGAGCGCGTGCGGGGAGCGGGGCTCGGCCTGCGCCCAGGTGTCGGCGAACGTGAGCCGCGCGCCGAGCCGGGCCAGGAGCTGGAGCCGGAAGATCCTGCGGTCCCAGTCCGCGCCGGTCGCGGCGAGCAGTTCCCGGGCGCTCTCCCAGCGGCCCATCGCGGCGTCGTCGACCACCGCGCGCAAGGCGGTGTCGTCGCGCGCCGGATTCCGGTCGAGTCGTGGCTTGCGGCCTCTCACGGATACCTCGTGGACTCCGATGGCTGGGCAGGCGGGGGGAAGGCGGCGTACAGGGGATACGGGCGTACGGGCGCGGGGCGCTCGGAGACGTACGGCAGGGCGACACGGGGGCAATGCAGGGCAGCGCAGGGCAACTCAGGCGTGCCGCACGGCAGTCGGGCGTACCGCAGGGCACTCAGAGTGGTGGCTTAATCTCTGACGCGCACATTTCACGAGTGATATCACTGGAGTTCTTTGCGCTTTGCTGTCGGGATCTGAAGATCAGAGGTGATCGCGCATGGTGGGAAGACCCGAGTTGCAACAGCACCGGTCTCGGCGCTGTGACCGGTGTGGCGCCGCACTGAGCCGGTACAACACGGACATCCTGTGCTCGACCTGCGCGCGCGGGCGCACCGCCGAGCGGGGCGCCGCCACCGTCCCGGAGCAGGTGTGGGCGGACGCCGGGGTCCGGCGGGCGCTCGCCGCCTGGGACTTCGGCCGGGCGAGCCGTCTCGTCCGCGAACGCGGCCGATTGCGGCAGGAGGACATCGCCCGCCTCACCGGCCTCAGCCAGGCGTTCCTCTCCATGCTGGAGTCCGGGCACCGCAGGCTCACCAACATCGACAAGATCTCGGAGTTCCTGGGCGGCCTCGGCGTACCGCCGGGCCTCGCCCCCGTCCCGCTGCCCCGCCCCGGTCCGCCGCCCCCGCCGCCCCCGGAGCACCCCGCCGACCCGCTCGGCGGCGCGCTCGACCCGGCACTGCCGTGGACGGCGAGCCGGATGGTGGCGGCGCTGGGCGCGGCGACGGGGGATGGTGGGGCCGGTGGGGCCGGTGGGGCCGGTGGGGCCGGTGGGGCCGGTGGGGCCAGTGGGGGTGGCGGGTCAAGTCCTCGCGCCGGGGCGGGTGGTGAGGGCGGTCCACGGTCCCGGGCTGCGGCGGGTGGCGGCGGCCGTCGAAGATCCCGTGCCGTGGTGGCTGACGGTGGTGGTTCGGCTTCCCACTCGGCGGTGGGTGACGGTGGCGGTTCGGCTTCTCGTACGGCGGTGGGTGGCGGCGGCGGTCCGGCTTTCCGTGCCGCGGCGGGCGACGGTGGTGGTCCGGTTTCCCACTCGGCGGTGGGTGACGGTGGTGGTTCGGCTTCTCGTACGGCGGTGGGCGGCGGCGGCCCGACTCCCCGCGCCGCGGCGGGTGACGGCGATGGTTTGGCTTCCCGTGCGGCGGCGGGCGACGGAGCCGGTCCAACTTCCTGGGGTGTGGCGGGTGACGGCGATGGCCCGGCTTCCCACCCGGCGGTGGGTGACGGCGGCGGCCCGGCTTCTCGTATCGCAGCGGGTGATGGTGGTGGTTCGGCGTCGCGCGGGGCGGTGGGTGACGGAGCCGGTCCGGCTTCCCGGGGTGTGGCGGGTGACGGCGGTGGTCCGGCCTCTCGTACCGCGGCGGGCGACGGCAGTGGTCCGGCCTCCCGCGCCGCGGCGGGCGACGGCAGTGGCCCGGCTTCCCGCGCCGCAGGCGACGGCGGTCGTCCACCTTCCCGTACCGCGGCAGGCGGCGGTGGCCGTCCACCGTCCCGCACCGCGGCGCGCGGCGGCGCAGGACCCCGCCCTCGCGCCGCCGCAACCGACGGCCCCCGCACCGCCGCAACCGACGGCGCCGGCCCCGGCCTCCGCACCCCCACCGGCATCGCCCTCACCGCACTCGTGCACCGCTGGGACACCGCCCAGGCCGAACCCCTGCTGCGTGCCACCGAAGGCAGCCGTCTCACCCACGCGCTCCTCGACAGCCTCCAGCAGACCACCGACAGCCTCCGCGCCATGGACGCGAGCGCGGGCAGCGGCACCCTCGCCGACCTCGGCGACGCGCACCTCGGACTGCTGGGGCGCCTGGTCCGGCACGCCTCGTACGACGAGAGCGCCGGGCGGCGGCTCGCGGCGGTCATCGCCGACACCGCGTCGCAGACCGGCTGGTTCACCCTCGACTCCGGGCGCGGCGACCGCGCCCCCGCCTACCTGTACGCCGCGCTGCGCGCCGCGAAGGCGTCGGGCGACATCCGCCTCGGCGCGGAAGCCCTCTCGTACATCGCCGTCCACAGCTACTCCACGGGCTCCCCGCGCGACGCCGTGCTCGCCGCGGACACCGCGCGCGCCAAGGTCAGGCCCCTCGGCACGCCCGCGCTCGAAGCGATGCTGCTGACCCGCAAGGCGCGCGGACACGCCAAGCTCGGCGAGCGCGAACCGGCCCTCGCCGCGCTCGGCCAGGCCGCCGAACTCTGCGCCCGGGGGCGCTCCGAGCACGATCCGCACTGGCTGTACTGGATCAACGAGGGCGAGGTCCACGGGCAGACCGGCAGCTGCTACCTCGACCTGGACGAGCCGCACCGCGCCGCCCTGAGCTTCGCCCGTGCGTGGCGGGCCCTCAACCCCTCCGACCACCGCACCCGCGGCCTGTTCCTCGCCCGCGCCGCGTCCGCCCACATCAGGAGCGGCGGCATCGAGGCGGGCCGCGCGCTCGCGGGCGACGCCCTCGACCTGGCCGAGCGGCTCCAGTCGGCCCGCCTGAACGAGCACGTCGAAGCGGTGCTCGGCGACCTCGTACGGGGGCACGCGGGACTGGGTGCGGACTGTTGATGGACGTGAGCGGCGCGTGTGCTGCACGATGCCTGCGGGTGGTCCATCGGCTTCGTCCCGCGTATTCGTCCCGCGCAGGGAAAGGGGCAAGGGGTTGTCTCGTACGCCGCGTACGCCAGTTTCACCTGTCTCACCTGTCTCACCCGCCTCACCGGGCTCGTCGGAGGTGCCGGGCCGGGCCCGCGTCGTCATCGTCGGCGGGGGTGTCATGGGCGCCTCCATCGCCTTCCATCTGGCCGAGGCCGGGGTCCGGGACGTCGTCGTGGTCGAGCGCGGGGCGCTCGGGAGCGGGAGTTCCGGGAAGCCGATCGGCGGGGTGCGGGCGCAGTTCTCCGATCCGGTCAACGTCGAGCTCGGGCAGCGGAGCCTGCGCGCCTACGGGGACTTCGGGGCGCGGCCCGGGGCCGACATCCGGCTCGAACGGGTCGGGTACCTGTTCCTGCTGAGCGAGGCCAAGGACGTCGACGCCTTCTCGGCGAGCGCCGCCACGCAGGCGAGCCTGGGCGTGCGCAGCCGGTTGATCAGCCCTCGCGCGGCACGGGAGCTGTGCCCCTACGTCCGTACGGACGGGCTGCTCGCCGCCGCGTACGCGCCCGACTCCGGCCACGCCCGGCCCCGGCTCGTCGTCGAGGGGTACGCGCGGGCCGCCGCGGACGCGGGCGTCACCTTCGTGACGGGCACGTCCGTGGTGGGCATGGACCCGGCCGGTGACGGGCGGGTCACCGCCGTGCGCACCGACCGCGGCAGAATCGCCTGCGACGCCGTCGTGTGCGCCGCCGGGGCCTGGTCCGCGGGGATCGGGGACATGGCGGGCGTCGCGCTTCCGGTGCGGCCGCTGCGGCGGCAGATCGCGTTCACCGGTGCCCTGGTGCCGCCCGCGCCGCGCATCCCGTTCACCATCGACTTCTCCTCCACCGCGTACGTCCACAACAGCGACGACGGGCTCCTCTTCGGGCTCGCCGACCCGGACGAGGAGGAGGGGTTCGACACGACGTGGACGGAGGGCTGGCTCCGGCTCTTCCGGGACGTCGCGCGGCGGCGGGCGCCCGCCCTCGCGGACCTGCCCGTCACGGGCGGCTGGGCCGGTCTGTACGAGCTCACGCCCGACCGCAACGCGCTCGTCGGCAGGTCGGCGGACGTCCCCAACTTCCTGTACGCGACCGGGTTCTCGGGCCATGGATTCCTCCAGGCCCCCGCCGTCGGCGAGGTCGTGCGGGACCTGCTGCTGGAGCGGGAGCCGTACCTGGACGTGGCGCCGCTGAGCGCGGAGCGGTTCCGCACCGGGGCGGCGTGCCGTCCCGAGGCACAGGTCGTGTGACGCAGGACCCCGGCGGCGCCCGCGCACCGACAAAAGGCGCCCGCCCACCGAAGAAAGGTGTCCGCCCCATGCCCCGCCACCACGCCCCCTGGCAGCTCCGCGCCGCCTTCGCCGAGCGCCTCTCCGCCATGTACGGCCGCGAGGTGCCCGCCTACACCACCCTCGTCGACGTGTCCCGCGAGGTGAACGAGGGCGTCCTGAAGGCCCGCGGCGCCGACGCCGAACGGCTCGGGTCCATCGGCCGCGTCACGGCGGAGCGGCACGGCGCGATCCGCGTCGGCACGCCCGCCGAACTGAGCCAGGTCGCCCGGGTCTTCGGGGCCCTCGGCATGCGGCCCGTCGGCTTCTACGACCTGCGGGACGCCGCCGCGAGCGCCGTGCCCGTCGTCTCGACCGCGTTCCGCCCCGTCGCGGGCGACGAGCTCGCCCGCAACCCCTTCCGGGTCTTCACCTCCCTGCTCACCACGGCCGACCCGCGCTTCTTCGACGCGGACCTGCGGGCGCGCCTCGACCGCTTCCTCGCCGCGCGCGCCCTGTTCCCGCCCGAACTGCTCGCCCTCGCCGACCGGGCCGAGGCTGACGCGGGGCTCGCGGACGCCGACGCCGAGCGGTTCCTCGAACTCGCCGTCGCCGCCTTCGAGCTGTCCGCCGAACCGGTCGACAAGGACTGGTACGGGACGCTGGCGCGGGTCTCCGCCGTCGCCGCCGACATCGGCGGCGTCCGCAGCACCCACATCAACCACCTCACCCCGCGCGTCCTCGACATCGACGAGCTGTACCGGCGGATGACCGCGCGCGGCATCGAGATGATCGACACCATCCAGGGGCCGCCCGCCTGGGACGGGCCCGACGTGCTGCTGCGCCAGACCTCCTTCCGCGCGCTCGACGAGCCCCGCGCGCTGCGGCTGCCCGACGGGACCGTGGTCGACGGGGCGCTGCGGGTGCGGTTCGGGGAGGTCGAGGCGCGGGGGATCGCCCTCACGCGGGCGGGCCGCGCCCTCTACGACGACCTCCTGGCCGAGGTCGACGCGCGGGCCCCGGCGACCCCGGCCGCCCGGACGGAGGCCGCCCGCGCGGTGTGGTCCGCCCGGCTCCCGCGCACCGAGCGGGAACTCGCCGCGCGCGGCCTCGCCCACTTCACGTACCACGCGGTCCCCGACCGGCCGCGCGACGGCGCCGCGCCGCCCGCGACCCTCGCCGGCCTGCTCGACGGCGGCTGGGTCCGGGCCGAGCCCCTCGTCTACGAGGACTTCCTGCCGCGCTCCGCCGCGGGGATCTTCCAGTCCAACCTCAGCGAGGCCGGGTCGCGGGACGACGACCAGGCCGGTGCCGCCTACGACAGCGACTGGATGTCCGGCGCGGTGGGCCGCGACGTACTCGACCCCTTCGCCCTGTACGAGCGGCAGGAACGGCAGTCCCTGGAACGGGTCGCCCAGGACCTGCGGCTCCCCTCCGCCCCCGCCTCGCACACCCCTGACGCATAGGAGCTCCCCATGCCCGGCCCCACCCTGCCCACGACCGCGACGCTGCGCGCCCGCGCCCGCACCGCCCTGGACCGCGTCGGCGTCACGCTCCCCGAAGGCCAGGGGCTGCACGCCCGCACGCCGATCACCGGCGAGGACCTGTTCCCGCTGGCCGCGGCCGGCCCGGCCGCGGCGGACGAGGCCATCGGCGCCGCCCACGCCGCCTTCCGGGAGTGGCGCACCGTGCCCGCCCCCCGCCGCGGCGAACTCGTGCGCAGGCTCGGTGAGTTGCTGCGCGCGCACCAGGAGGACGTGGCCGACCTGGTCACCGTCGAAGCGGGGAAGATCCGCTCGGAGGCGCTCGGCGAGGTCCAGGAGATGATCGACATCTGCGACTTCGCGGTGGGGCTCTCCCGGCAGCTGTACGGGCGGACCATCGCCTCCGAGCGCCCCGGGCACCGGCTCGCGGAGACCTGGCATCCGCTCGGCGTCGTCGGCGTCGTCTCCGCGTTCAACTTCCCGGCCGCCGTGTGGTCCTGGAACACCGCCGTCGCCCTCGTCTGCGGCGACACCGTGGTGTGGAAGCCGTCCGAGCTGACCCCGCTGGTGTCGCTGGCCTGCGCGCGCCTGCTCTCCCGGGCCGCCGAGGACGTCGGCGCCCCCGCCGACGTACACCGCCTGCTCCTCGGTGACCGGGGTGTCGGCGAGCGGCTCGTGGACGACCCGCGGGTCGCCCTCGTCAGCGCCACCGGGTCCACGCGCATGGGCCGCGAGGTCGGGCCGCGCGTCGCCGCGCGCTTCGGCCGCACCCTGCTCGAACTCGGCGGCAACAACGCCGCCGTCGTCGCGCCGTCCGCCGACCTCGACCTCGCCGTGCGCGGCATCGTGTTCTCCGCGGCGGGCACGGCCGGGCAGCGCTGTACGACGCTGCGCCGCCTCATCGTCCACCGCGACATCGCCGACGCGCTCGTGGCCCGCCTCTGTGCCGCGTACGCGCAGCTGCCGATCGGCGACCCCTTCGACGACGCCACGCTCGTCGGGCCGCTCGTCTCGCGGGGCGCGCTCGACCGCATGCAGGACGCGCTCGCCCGCGCCCAGGCCGAGGGCGGCAAGCTCGTCGCGGGCGGCAACCGGCGCCTCGCCGACATCGCGCCGGACGCCGCGTACGTCGAGCCCGTCATCCTGCGCGTGGAGGGGCAGACGGCCGTGGTGCGCGAGGAGACCTTCGCGCCGGTCCTGTACGTCATGACGTACGAGCGCTTCGAGGACGCCATCGCCCTGCACAACGACGTGCCGCAGGGCCTCTCGTCCAGCGTCTTCACGCGCGACCAGCGCGAGGCCGAGCTGTTCCTGTCCGCCGAGGGCTCCGACTGCGGCATCGCCAACGTCAACATCGGCACGTCGGGCGCCGAGATCGGCGGTGCCTTCGGCGGCGAGAAGGAGACGGGCGGCGGGCGCGAGTCCGGGTCCGACGCGTGGCGGGCGTACATGCGGTCCGCGACGAACACCGTCAACTACTCGACCACGCTGCCGCTCGCCCAGAACGTCAGCTTTCTCTAGGGGTTTCGCTCAGGGTTTCGCTAGGGGTTCGTGAGGTCTCGGGTGTACGAGATCCCGGGGCGCCCGTCGAGGACGATCTCCCCGGCGGGCACGAAACCGGTGCGGGCGAGCACGGCCTGCGAGGCCGGGTTGTCGCCGGTCGTCGCCGCCCGCAGGGACGTCAGGCCGTACTCCGTGGCGGCGAGGACGCACACCTGCCGCACGGCGTCCGTGGCGAGCCCCTGCGAGGCGGCCTTCTTGGCGATGCGGTAGCCGAGCTCGGCCGCGCCGTCCGCCACGTCCACGAGGTTGACCCGGCCGAGGATCTCGCCGTCCCCGCCCACGAGGACGTGGAAGTGGCACGCCCCGGACGCCTGCTCCGCGAGCAGCGCCGCGTGCCGTGCCTCGAACTCGGCGAAGTACGCGTCGCCGCGGTCCGGGACCGACGCGGCGAAGTAGGCGCGGTTCTCCCGCTCGAAGGCGAGCAGGGCCGGGGCGTGGTCGGGGCGCAGACGCTGGAGTTCGGGCATGGGGAAACCGTACGGGGTTTAACTACGCGGCTCTATGTGGAATTTGAAGGCGGTCGTGCCCGGGTCCACCGCGGTGACGCCGCCGTCGATGGTGAGGGTCGCGCCGTTGACGAACGACGCGGCGGGGGACAGGAGCCAGGCGACGGCCTCGGCGACCTCTTCGGGCCGGCCGGTGCGGCCCGCCGGGATCAGCCGGGTCGCCTCCTCGTACGCGGCGTCGACGCCCTCCGCGCCGTCCCCGAACCCGGCGGACTCGGCGAACCGGGCCATGCGCCGGTCCGCCATCTCCGTGCGCACCCAGCTCGGGCACACGGTGTTGGCGCGCACCCCCTGCGCGCCGTAGTCCACCGCGACCGAACGGCACAGCTGGAGGAGGGCCGCCTTGGAGGTGGCGTACGCGGCGTTGCCGATGCCGTTGCGCAGGGCCGCCACCGACGCCACGGCGACCACCGAACCCCGGGACGCGAGGAGGTGGGGGAGCGCGGCGCGCAGGAGGTGGAAGGGGCCCGTGAGGTTGGTGGCGAGGACCCGCTCCCAGTCCTCGGCGGAGACGTCGCCGACCGCGCCGGGGCTTCCCGTACCGGCGTTCAGGACGACGCCGTCGAGCCTCCCGTACGCCTCGACGGCCGCCGCGACCAGGCCCTCGACGGCGTCCGGGTCGGCCGCGTCGGACGGGTGGGCGAGCGCGCCGGTCTCCTCGGCGACCGCGCGCAGCGGCTCCGGGCGGCGGCCGGAGACGACCACCTGGTGTCCGTCGGCGCGCAGTTGGCGGGCGGTGGCGGCGCCGATGCCGGTACCGCCGCCGGTGACGATGACAACGCGGCTGTCAGCCATGGTCGTTCTGCCTCCGTGTCCCTGGGGTGTCCTGTCTCCCCAGGGTCGCACGCGACGTATGGCACGCCGCGTGCGATGTGCGCCGAGGTCAGTCGACGTAGACGCTGGCTCCGAGCTCGCTGACCGTCTGCTCGTCAGGGTTGACGAGCTCGAGGACCTCGCCGGAACAGCCAGGTTCCGAAAGGATGAAGACGACCTGGTTCGTGTAGTTGCCGACGCTCAGCGGCCAGCGGTGCGAGTCGTAGCAGCCGCTGGGGTCCTCGTACGCCATGCCGTTGATGACGAGTACCCCGTCGGCCGCGACGGCGGAGCCGGGGACCGCTAAGGCCAGCATGGCCGCGGCCATCAGGGAGCCTGCGGTCAGCGCGATACGACGCATGGATTCCTCCTGCCTGCCGGGCCGCCGGGCGCGACCCACGCGAGAACCGAACGTACGCGATCAGACACGGTCGGTCACCGGCGCACGGAAGCTCAAGATCCCGTGCGCTCGGCGCCGTTCGCGCCAGGTCGTGTGCTACCGTGCGAACAGCACGTGTGTACGCCCCTCTCCGGGCGCCGTGCTTCTGTTCCCCGACCCCGGGCGCTCTGCTCCGGGTCCGGATGTCTCTTCACGGCCGGTCTTCGGCAGGCCTCGTCGGATCTTCGTCGAACCGTCGGCAGGCCCCGGGCGGCCCTCTCCCGCGCAGCTCGCGCATGTCCCGCGTTTTCGCGAAAGGACCCACTCCACCTCATGACTGTCTCAACTGACCTACGTATCCACAGCGGTGTCCTGGACATCGCGAAGGCCGACGGGCACCTGCGCGCCGAAGGGTGCCTGCCCGCACCGGGCGACCTCCTCGTCCCGGCCGCCCTCATCCGCCGGCTCGGCCTGCGCGCGGGCGACTTCGTCGAGGGCGTCAGCGGCGACAAGCCGCGCGTCGTCGCCGACGTCATCCGCGTCAACGGGCGCGTGCCCCAACAGCTCGGCGCCCGCCCGAAGTTCGGCGACCTCACGCCCCTGCACCCCCGCGAGCGGCTGCGCCTGGAGACGGCCGGCGGCCCCCTCGCGGCCCGCGTCGTCGACCTCGTCGCGCCCGTCGGCAAGGGGCAGCGCGGCCTGATCGTCGCCCCGCCGCGCACCGGCAAGACCACGCTGATCCAGCACATCGCCGCCGCCGTCGCCACGAACCACCCCGAGTGCCACCTCATGGTCGTGCTGCTCGACGAGCGGCCCGAGGAGGTCACCGACATGGCCCGCCGCGTCCGCGGGGAAGTGCTCGCCTCCACCTTCGACCGGGCGCCCAAGGCGCACATCGCGCTCGCCGAGCTCGCCGTCGAGCGCGCCAAGCGGCTCGTCGAGGAGGGCCGCGACGTCGTCATGCTCTTCGACTCGCTGACCCGGCTGTGCCGCGCCTACAACAACTCCGCGCCCGGCGGCGGCCGGACGCTCAGCGGCGGCGTCGACGCGGGGTCCGTGCAGGGGCCCAAGCGGCTCTTCGGCGCCGCGCGCCTCGCCGAGGAGGGCGGCTCCCTCACCATGCTCGCGACCGTCCTCGTGGACACCGGGTCGCGCGCCGACGACTACTACTTCGAGGAGCTCAAGTCCACGGGCAACATGGAGCTGCGCCTGGACCGGGGCCTGGCCGACCGGCGGGTCTTTCCGGCCGTCGACGTCACCCCGTCCGGGACTCGGCGTGAGGAACTGCTTGTTCCGGCGGCCGAGTTGGTCGCGCTCCGGGGGCTGCGGCGGGCCCTCGGGCGCCGGGACGGGCGCGATGGCCTGGAGGCGCTGCTCGACCAGTTGCGCAAGGCGCCCAGTAACGCGGCGTTTCTGCGGCAGGTTCGGGAGACGGTGCCGGGGGCCGTTGCCACGTGAACCGGTTCATCGGCGCTTCGCGCCTCGTCCTCAAACGCCGGACGGGCTGAATGTCCGCCCGCCGCGCTCAGCTGCCGCGTGTGATCTGCACCCGGTAGTTGCCGTCCAGGTCCACGCCCGCCACCCGTACCCGGACCCCCGTCTTGCGGTCCACGAAGGTTTCGCCTGGCTGGTGGGGGGCGTCCGAGAGTTCCGCGTGGACGTTCGGGCTGCGGGTGCAGCCGCCGCTGTCGCGGGTCGCGTCGGTGACCGTGACCGGGCCGTGGCCGGTGTCGACGTCCGCCTCGACGCGGTAGACGAGCACGCCGGGGCGGCACACCGCCTCGTCGTTGCCGGCGCGGGTGCGGACCTCGACGGCGTACCCGGTCTTCCTGTCCACCGGGACGAAGGCCAGCTTGGTGCCGCCGGGCTCGGCGAGCGGGCTCAGCAGGTGCTCGGTGGTGCCGCGCGCCGCCGCGCAGTTGACCTGGGTGTCGTCGAGCCAGCCCAGCTTCCACTTGTGCCAGCCGAGCAGGTCGTTGTTGGCGCCCCAGTCCTCGCTCATGATGTCCCAGTGGCCGACGGTGCCGCCGCCGTCCTGCGTGTACAGGTCGGGCAGGCCGAAGACATGGCCGTTCTCGTGCGGCAGGACGCGGTAGCCGGTCCGGTCGTAGCTGCCCGAGCCGTCGTCCTGGCGGCTGTAGACGAAGGACGCGTTGGCGATCGGGACGCCGTCCGCCACCGGTGCCTCGTGGTTGCCCGCGAACGTCACCGACAGGACGGTGTCGAGCGCGGAGGGGCCCGCGTTCGGCGTGACGAGGACGTTCACCACGTCGTACGCGCGGAAGTCCACCTTGGGGTCGGCCGCGGCCACGATGTCCTCGACCAGGTCGCGGTAGCCCGGGTCGAAGGGGGCGCCGCGCTCTATGCCGTACGCCTTGAACGGCTTGGGCATGCGCAGCCAGGAGCCGATCGGCGCCTCGGGGCGGTAGTCGAGGCGGCCGTAGGAGCTGGTGCGGAACCAGTCCTGGGTCTGCGGGAAGAACTCGCCGAGCCGGTCGAGGGCCGAGCCCTCGCCGGGGGCGTCGGAGAAGTCGACCATCAGGTTCAGGGCCCGCACCGTGCCGGTGGAGCGGGCGTACCCGGGGCCCGTCGGCACGCCCTCCGACATCTGCACCCCGAGTGGGCCGCTGATCATGCACGGGCCGAGCGCGGTGGGCCGGGCCTGCGCGATGGAGCCCGCGGCCGACGGGGCCTCGGCCATCAGGCGGCCGGTGCTCGCGGACGTGGTGACGGCGAGCGCGACGGCGGCGGCCGAGCCGAGCGCGAGGGTCCGCGCCGGCGTGCGGCGGCCCCGGGCTATCCGTCGGCGGTGCGGCAGCTGCATGCGTGGGCCCTTCGGTCCGCGGCAGCCGCCGGGTCTGGCTGCGCCCTGTCCGATCACCCTGTGCCGGAGGGTGCGCGGGCGCTCGCTGAGCGCGACCGATCGTGGGTTTCTCGCGGATTCGCCGAGGTGGCGGCGGGGCGCTGGGCGATTCGGGTGGGGGTGCGGCGGCCCCCAGCCGCCGTGTGACGCAGGTCACGAAGGGGGTGGGAAATAAGCGGGGATCGTTTCCCCGTTTAGACCGGTGTCCGCGCGAAACGGGGAGTGAGTCCCCGCATCGCACACCATCCGGCCCCCCGGCACCCGCTGGGAGTGCCCCCGGCCACCGCCGGGAGCGCGTCCGGCTCCTGCCGGAAATTCGTTGGACCCGCCACCGCGGGCCCTGCGAGCCTTAGGGCCTTTGACCGCTTCGAGGAGTGTCCCCGTGGAAACCGCCACCGTCGCGCAGCGCCGCGCACCCCGCCCGCGGGCCGACGCGCTGCGCAACCGGGAGCGGATCGTCGCCGCCGCACGCGAGACGTTCGTCGAGCACGGCGCCGACGTGCCGCTCGACGAGATCGCGCGCCGCGCGGGCGTCGGCAACGCCACGGTCTACCGCCACTTCGCCGACCGCGGCGAGCTGGTGCACCACGTCCTGCTGTCCGTCACCGACCGGGTCGCGGCCCTGGCCGACGACGCGATCGCGGCCGCCGACGCCGACCCGACGGCCGCCTTCGACGCCCTGCGCCGCTTCGTACACGCGGCGGTGGAGGAGCGCATCGGGGCCCTGTGCCCGATCATCTCCGAGACGCTCGACCCCGAGCACCCCGAACTGCGCGCCGCCCGGACCCGCCTCGAAGGCGCGGTGGACGGACTCATGGGGCGCGCCCGCGACGCGGGCCAGCTGCGCACCGACATCGGCGTCGGTGACCTGATGGTCGCCCTGGGCCAGCTCACCCGGCCGCTGCCGGGGTCGTCGGGCTGCCTCATGGACTTCGACCAGTTCGTCCACCGCCATCTCCAGCTGTTCCTCGACGGCCTGATGGCACCGGCCCGCTCACAGCTTCCGGGACACGCCGCGACCTTGGAGGACCTACGGCACAAGGCGCCCTGAGCAGCTCATGACGACCGACGGCCCGTTCTGGGGCCTCGGGCCCGGGCCGAAAGCAGTACGCGACGTCCCGACCCGGGACCCATGCGCCCGGCCGGTCGCACAGTGTCTCGTTTATCAGTAATCACCCTGCTTGATCCTGTCTCCCTAGGTGGCCTCACCCATGTCTCAATCCGTCACGTCACTCGCCCCCGACCCAAAGCGCTGGAAGGCACTCGCCTTCATCGCGATCGCCCAGCTGATGGTCGTCCTCGACGCGACCATCGTGAACATCGCACTGCCCTCCGCCCAGGAGGACCTCGGCATATCCGAGGGCAACAAGCAGTGGGTGATCACCGCCTACGCCCTGGCCTTCGGTGGTCTGCTGCTCTTCGGCGGCCGCATCGCCGACCTGTGGGGCCGTAAGCGCACCTTCGTGACCGGCCTCATCGGCTTCGCCGCGGCCTCCGCGCTCGGCGGCGCCGCGACCGGCGAGGCCATGATGCTCGGCGCCCGTGCCCTGCAGGGCGCGTTCGGCGCGCTGCTCGCGCCCGCCGCGCTCTCGCTGCTCGCCGTGATGTTCACGGAGGCCAAGGAGCGCGCCAAGGCGTTCGGCATCTACGGCGCCATCGCCGGTGGTGGCGGCGCCGTCGGCCTGATCCTCGGCGGCTTCCTCACCGAGTACCTGAACTGGCGCTGGACCTTCTTCGTGAACATCCCGTTCGCGGTCGTCGCCGCCGCCGGCGCGTACTTCGTGATCCGTGAGCCCGAGGGCGGCCGCAACCGCTCGCCGCTCGACATCCCCGGCGTCATCCTGTCCACGCTCGGCCTGGTCGCGCTCGTGTACGGCTTCACGCGCGCCGAGTCCGACGGCTGGTCGGACGCCGTGACGGTCACCATGTTCGTCGCGTCCGCCGTGCTGCTCGCCGCGTTCGTCCTCACCGAGGCCAAGGTCAAGCACCCGCTGCTCCCGCTGCGCGTCCTGACCGAGCGCAACCGCGGCGGCGTCTACCTGTCGCTCGGCCTCGCCGTCATCGCGATGTTCGGCCTGTTCCTGTTCCTCACGTACTACCTGCAGGTCGTCAAGGGCTACTCGCCGGTGAAGACCGGCTTCGCGTTCCTGCCGATGATCGTCGGCATGATCACGGGTTCGACGCAGATCGGCACCCGTCTGATGACCCGCGTCCCGCCGCGGCTGCTGATGGCCCCGGGCTTCCTGCTCGCCGCGGTCGGCATGCTGCTCCTGACGCAGCTCGAGGTCGACACCTCGTACGCCGGTCTGATCCTGCCCGCGCAGCTGATGCTGGGCCTCGGCATGGGTACGGCGTTCATGCCCGCCATGTCGCTCGCCACCCACGGTGTCGAGCCGCGTGACGCCGGTGTCGCCTCCGCGATGGTCAACACCTCGCAGCAGGTCGGCGGCGCCATCGGCACCGCCCTGCTCAACACCATCGCGGCCTCCGCGACCACCGCGTACATCGAGGACCACGCGGCCTCCGCCACCACCCCGGCGGCGCAGAAGCTGCTCGCCGCCCAGTCCCTGGTGGAGGGCTACACCGCCGCCATCTGGTGGGCGGTCGGCATCCTGGTCCTGTCGTCGGCCATCGCCTTCGTCCTGATCAACACCGGCGCCCAGAACGGCACGCCCGCCGCGTCCGGCGACGGTGTCGAGGACGAGGTGAAGATCCCGGTCGTGGCGCACTGACGCCCCGTACCACCTGGGAAGACGGCGCATAGAAGCAGGGGGCGGAGCTGCCCGGGCTCCTAGCGGAGCCAGGGCAGATCCGCCCCCGCGTCCTTCGGCTGAAGTCCCTCGGCGAGAATCCGCATGATCTCGCCGAGGGACTTCTGCTGTTCGGGGCTGAGCCGGTCGAAGATGGCCTGCCGCACGGCCGCCACATGGCCGGGCGCGGTCTGCCGCAGCACCTCGAAGCCCTCGTCCGTGAGGATCGCGAACTGCCCGCGCTTGTCCGTCGGACAGTCCTCGCGCCGCACCCAGCCGCTCTTCTCCAGGCGCGCGATCGCGTGCGAGAGCCGGGACCTGGTGATCTTGGAGCCGCGGGCCAGCTCGGTCATGCGCAGGCGGCGGCGCGGCGCGGCGGACAGCTGCACGAGCAGGCCGTAGTAGACGTGCGGCATGCCCGCGTCGCGCTGGAGCTGCCGGTCGAGGTAGTCCTCGATCAGTGTGGAGGCGTGAACGTACGCCAGCCAGGTGCGCTGTTCCTCGTCGTCGAGCCAGCGCGGCGCGGCGGCGCTCTTCCCTGCGGCGTCCCGTGCCGCGCTGGATGGCGTGTCCATGTATCCCACTGTACGAGCCCTTCCTGTGGCGCCGGCCGCGCCGCCTCAAACCTCGCTGGAGCGCGAGTGGAGCCTTGAACGTGCCCGAACAACACACCTAGAGCGCGGGCGGATTGAGTTCCACGCCGCGGATCGCGGCCGCCCGCGCCCGCTCGTCGCCCACGTCGAACGCGGTGTCCGCGAACTTGATCGTGTGGTCGTCGCCGTGCGCCGCGGCCCGCGCGAGGATCTCGTCGAAGGTGAAGCGCTTCGCCTCGCCGTACGCCGTGCGCGTCTGTTCCTCCGGCGCAGGCTCCGCGGGCGCGTACGCCGAGGTCACCGCCGCGGACGCCGCCCAGGCCGCCGCGAGCGAGGCCGGCCACAGCTCGCGGGGGAGCGCGGGCAGGGTGCGCAGGACCGCGTTCGGGGCGGTCGCGGCGTGCACCAGCATGATCGGCGCGGCGTGGCCGTGGGTGGCGAAGCGGTGCACGGCCGCGGTGACCAGGTCGGTCAGGTGGTCGCGGGCGGCGTCGGGGCCGA
Organism: Streptomyces sp. NPDC059003; assembly: GCF_042740445.1. NCBI lineage: Bacteria > Bacillati > Actinomycetota > Actinomycetes > Kitasatosporales > Streptomycetaceae > Streptomyces > Streptomyces sp. NPDC059003. Next base: position 72,790 of record NZ_JBHYJH010000018.1, read on the forward strand.
CGTCGGGGACGGTGGGCCAGACGGGCACCGAGGTCAGGCGCGCGAAGCGCTCCGGCAGCGGCCCGTCCTGGAGCGGAATGCGCCGCACCGCGTCGAGCGCGGCCGCCGCGTCCGCCGACGGCTCCAGCGTGAGGGGCGTGAGCGCGGGCAGCGGGTCGTGGCGGGCCGCCCAGTAGCCGAGGCCGTGGGCGAGCTCGGCGAGCCGGGGCGCGGTCTCGCCGCCCGGGCTGAGGAGGGAGCGCACGGCGTGGCCGACGCGGATCACCGGGTGCGTGGATCCCGCCGCGATGCCGGGCAGGAGCGTCAGCCACCAGGCGGCGAGCACCTCGCGCCAGGGCCGCTCGGCGACGGCGCGCTCGAAGTGGTCGATCCAGTCGGCGGCGCGCCGCGGGTCGCCGAGCGCCTCGTGCCAGTTGGCGTCCGTGACCGGCGCGTACCGGTCCGGCATGTCCTCCAGCTTGTGCCGGTAGTAGTCGAGCCAGCGGTGTACGGAGTCGGCGTGGCCGCCGCGGACCAGGGCCTCGACGGCCATCGGGCCGTGGTTGGAGAGCCGGCCGTCGTGCTCGGGGCCGCTGGCGTGCAGGCGCTGGAGGGCTTCGTCCAGGACGCCGTCGTTGATCTCGTTCATGGCCGCACGGTAGGGGCGGCGGCCTACGCCCCGTAACGGTCTGGCGGACTAGTCCCGAGGGCCGTACTAGGACCTTGGTCCGAGCGCCAGCTGGTACCAGGCCACGTCCCAGTACCGCTGAAACTTCCGGCCGACCTCCTCGTACGTACCGATGTGCCGGAACCCGAAGCGCTCGTGCAGGCGCACCGAGCCCTCGTTGGGCAGCGCGATGCCCGCGTACGCGCGGTGCAGGTCCTCGCCTTCGAGAGCGGCGAAGAGCGCCTGGTAGAGCAGGGTGCCGACGCCGCGCCCCGCCGCGTGCGGTGCGCAGTAGACGGTGACCTCGACGGAGGTGGAGTACGCGGCTCTGGCGCGGAAGGGGCTGCTGGTCGCGTACCCGAGAATGTCGGATTCGTTGGTTTTATTGGTTTTCCGGCCGTGGGCAACCATCAGGCGGTGGGGGCCGTCTTTGGGGTGGGAGAGCAGCCAAGGGCGGCGCTCCTCCGGCAGGAAAGGGGCCGTGTCAAATGTGACGGCGGTCTCACGAACGTAGTGGTTGTAGATGTCCGTGAGCGCCCCCAGATCGGCCTCCACTCCCGGCCTGACCTGCACCTCTGTACGTTCCCGCGGCACGTGTCCTCCTCGTGTGGCCGCACAGGGTACTGCATGATCAGGAAAATGGATGCGCGGGTTGGGAATTCTGTCCGGATTCCAGTCGTTGTTTCCATCGGATGCAGGGCACCTGGGAGGGTGTGCCGTCCACCACAGGTCCACGCCAGGACCGCCCGGAAGACCGGTCCACGCCGGACCGACCAGTGACAACCACGCAAGGGAGCACGCATGGCAACCCGTGCCGTCGCCCGTCGTAAGTCCGCCGACTCCGGTGAGACCAGCGTCGCGGCACGCAGTGTTCGCGCCGTAGGCGGCGAGATCGCCGACCGCGACCTGGTCGGCATGTACCTCGACGAAATCGCGCGTACGCCGCTGCTCGACGCCGCCAAGGAGGTCGAGCTGTCCCAGATCATCGAGGCCGGCGTGTACGCCCGGCAGATCCTGGCCGGCGAGGTCGAGCGGGACGGCAAGAAGGCCGTCGCCGCCACCGACGAGGAGCTGCGCGCCCTCGTCGCCGACGGCGAGCGCGCGAAGGACGTCTTCATCCGGTCCAACCTCCGCCTCGTCGTGGCCGTGGCCCGCCGCTATCCGCGCAGCGGCCTCCCGCTCCTGGACCTCATCCAGGAGGGGAACGCGGGCCTGGTCCGCGCCGTCGAGAAGTTCGACTACGCCAAGGGCTTCAAGTTCTCCACGTACGCGACGTGGTGGATCCGCCAGGCCATCACGCGCTCCATAGCCGACCAGTCCCGCACCATCCGCCTCCCCGTGCACCTCGTCGAGGAGCTCGGCCGCATCCGCCGCGTCCAGCGCGAGTTCAACCGCGAGCACGGGCGCGAGCCGGAGCCCGCGGAGATCGCCGCGGAGCTGTCCTCCACGCCCGAGCGCGTGACCGACGTCCTGGACTGGGCCCGCGACCCGGTCTCGCTGAACATGGGCGTGGACGACGAGGGCGACACCCAGTTCGGCGACCTCCTGGAGGACACCTCGGCGGTCTCGCCCGAGCAGTCCGTCCTCTCGCTGCTGCGCAGCGAGGAGCTCGACGACCTCATCGGCCGCCTCGACCAGCGCACGGCGTCCATCATCAAGATGCGGTACGGGATCGAGGACGGGCGCGAGCGGACGCTCACGGAGGTGGGCAAGGAGCACGGCCTGACCCGCGAGCGGATCAGGCAGATCGAGAAGCATGCGCTTCTCGAGCTCAAGAAGCTGGCGCGGGACACGGGGTTCGACGCGGCGGCCTGACCGGCCCGGCGAACGGCCCCCTTGGCGGGGCCATCGCGGTCCGGCGAACGGCCCCTTGGCGGGGGCCATCGCCGCCGCGGGGCGGGCCGGTTGCCGCCCCTGCCTGGACACTCCCCCCGCCCACGAGGCGGACACCCCCTGCGGGCCCCACCCACGGGCCGAACACCCCAGGCGGCGCCGCCTGCCGCTACCGCGGCACTTCATCCCCCACCCGCCCGCCCGTTTCCACCCTCCCGCGGGGCGAACGCCCCTGGCGGGGCCCACCCGCCGTCGGCACCTGCGGCCCGCGCCGCTTCGCCTCCCACCCGCCGTCGGCGCCTGCCGCTACCGCGGCGTTTCGTTTCCCACCCGCCCGCCCATTTCTGCCCTCCTGCGGGGTGAGCGCTCCCTGCGGGGGTGACCCGCCGTCGGCGCCTGCGGCTCCCCTCTGCCGCTGCCGCGGCGTCCTGTTTCCCACCCTCCCGCGGGGCGAACGCCCCTGGTGGGGCCCACTCACCGTCGGCGCCTGCGGCCCGCGCCGCTTCGCCTCCCACCCGCCCGGGGTGGGCGCCCCGGGTGGGGGTACCCCGCCGTCGGCGCCTGCCGCCCCCTGCCGCTACCGCGGCACTTCATCCCCCACCCTCCCGCGGGGCGAACGTCCCTGGTGGGGCCCACCCGCCGTCGGCGCCTGCGGCCCGCGCTGCCCTGTCGCCTGCCGCCTTCTGCCGCTGCCGCGGCGTCTTGTTTCCCACCCGCCCGCCCATTTCTGCCCTGCCGCGGGGTGGACGCCCCCTGTGGGGGCACTCGCCATCGGCGGCCGCGGCCCCGCACCCAACCCACCCACCCGCAGCGCTCCGCGCAAGGCCCACCCCGCGATGTGGGGTGAACGGGTGGGGTGGGCGGGAGAAGAAGCCACCCACTCAGCCGCAGCGCTTCGCGCGAGGTGTGCCCTGCGGTGTGGGGTGAACGGGTGGGGTGGGTGGGAGAAGAAGCCACCCACTCAGCCGCGGCGCTTCGCGCGAGGTGTGCCCTGCGGTGTGGGGTGAACGGGTGGAGTGGGGGGAGAAGTCGCCCGGTCAGCCGCAGCGCTTTGCGTGAGGGGTGACTCGCGGTGAACGGGTGGGATGGGTGAGGGAAAGAACCGCGGGCGGAGTTCAGGCTGGGCCCGCGGCCTGGGTGAGGCGGCGGCCCAGATCCCGTACCCGAGCCACCAACTCCTCCGGCCCGCGCACAGCGAAGTCACACTCGACCCACAGCAGCCGCACCGCCACCCACCCCACCGGCTCCGTCACAGCCCCCCGAAGCCGGCACCGGTCGTCCCCGACCGCGACCACCTCACCCAGCGACGGCGGCAGCCGCCGGGCCACGTCGGCCGCGGGGGCGTGGAACTCCACATCCACCTCGTACGCCGCGGTCTCCTGCCGCCGCGGCAGGACACTCCGCCGCACATACGCCTCCGCACTCCCACCCGGCAACATCCGCGGAGCGAACCGCACCCCCGTGACGAACGGCTCCGACACCCGGTCCACCCGGAACGTGCGCCAGTCCTCCCGGTCCAGGTCGAACGCGACCAGGTACCAGCGCCGCCCCGTGGACACGAGCCGGTGCGGCTCGGTGAGCCGCCGCGACGGCGTCCCGTCCTTCGCCTCGTACGCGAACCGCAGCCGCTCCCGCGCGGCCGTCGCCGACGCCATCACCGTCAGCGTCTCCGGCGCGATCCGCGCCCCGTCCCCGCTGGTCAGCGACATCGTCGCGGCCCCGAGTGCGGCCACCCGACGGCGCAGGCGCGACGGCAGGACCTGTTCGAGCTTCGCCAGGGCCCGCACCGACGCCTCCTCCACGCCCTCGACGGCGTGCCCCGCCCCGGCCCGCAGGCCGACGGCGATGGCCACGGCCTCCTCGTCGTCGAGGACGAGCGGCGGCATGGCCTTGCCCGCGACGAGCCGGTACCCGCCGGTGGCGCCCTGCGTGGCCTGCACCGGGTAGCCGAGCTCCCGCAGCCGGTCGATGTCGCGCCGCACCGTGCGGCGGCTGACGCCGAGGCGCTCGGCGAGCTCCCCGCCCGGCCACTCGCGCGGGGTCTGGAGGAGGGAGAGGAGGGTCAGGAGCCGAGCGGGCGTATCCGTGCCGGTCCCCGTCCCCGTCCCCGTACTCGTACTGCCGAAGCCACCGCCACTGCCCGAACCGCCGCTCGAAATCGTCATGACTTCAGAATGCCGCGTAACTAGGACATGAACTGTCCTATATGGCTTCTAGCCTTACGGCATGACTTCACCCAGCACCCCCAGCACAGCTGCTCCGTCCCCGGGGTCACCCGCGGACCGCCGCCGGTGGTTCGCGCTCGCCATCGTCATGACGGCCGCCTTCATGGACCTGGTCGACGTGACGATCGTGAACATCGCGATCCCCGCCATCCAGCGCGACGCGGGCGCCACGTTCAGCCAGATCCAGTGGATCACCGCTGGTTACGCGCTGGCGCTCGGCGCCGGACTCGTCACCGGCGGACGGCTCGGCGACATCTACGGCCGCAAGAAGATATTCCTCGTCGGCATCGCGGGCTTCACGCTCGCGTCGGCGCTGTGCGGCTTCGCCGCGAACCCGGAGATGCTGGTCGCGTCGCGCATCCTGCAGGGCGGGATGGCCGCGCTGATGGTGCCGCAGGTCCTGTCGATCGTCCACGCCACGTTCCCCGCGCACGAGCGCGGCAAGGTCTTCGGCCTGTTCGGCATGATCGTCGGCCTCGGCGCGGTGTCGGGCCCGCTGCTGGGCGCGCTCCTGACCGAGTGGAACCTCTTCGGCCTCGAATGGCGCCCGATCTTCCTCATCAACCTGCCGGTGGGCATCGCGGGCCTGCTGCTCGGACGGAAGTTCATCACGGAGTCCAAGGCCCCGAAGGCCCTCAAGCTGGACCTGATCGGCGTCGTCCTGGTCACCGCGGGCGCGCTCCTGCTGCTCTACCCGCTCACGCGCGGTCGCGAGCTGGGCTGGCCGACGTGGGGGTACGTGATGATGGCGGGCGCCGTCGTCGTCTTCGGCGCGCTCGTCGCGTACGAGAAGTGGAAGAGCGAGAAGGACGGCTCGCCGCTCGTCGAGCTGTCCCTGTTCAAGGTGAAGAGCTTCGCCGCGGGCATCGCCGTGCAGACCGTCTTCGGCGTCTCGCTCGGCATCTTCTTCCTGGTCTGGACGATGTACATGCAGGTCGGCCTCGGGTGGAGCGCGCTGCACGCCGGTCTGACCGGCGTCCCGTTCTCCATCGCGGTGTCCGCCGCGGCCGGTATCTCCGTGCAGAAGCTCGTGCCGCGCTTCGGCCGCAAGGTCCTGCAGGCGGGCGCGCTCACGATGGCCGCGGGTGTCCTCATCTACATCTGGGAGGCCGGGCGTTACGGGGCGGGGATCGCCTCTTGGCAGATGGCGCTCCCGCTCGTGGTGATGGGCTTGGGCATGGGCCTCATCGTCGCGCCGCTGACGGACGCGGTGCTCTCCGAGGTGCCGCAGGAGCACGCCGGGTCGGCGTCGGGCCTGATCAACACCGTGCAGCAGATGGGCAACGCGTTCGGGCTCGGGCTTGTCTCGGTCGTCTTCTTCGGTGTCATCGACGAGCGGGTGGCGCGGGATCGGATGCCCGCGGAGTTCGTCCACGGTTTTCAGAACGCGCTGTGGTGGGTCGTCGGGGTGCTGGTCGCGATCTTCCTGCTGATGCTGGCGCTGCCGAAGCGGCCGGCTCAGCATGTGGAGGGTGCCGTGGCCGACGCCGTGGACGGCGTCGTGCCGACATCAACCCCGGACGAGTCCCGCGAGCCTGCCCTCACCTCCTGACCCCTCCGGCCCCGCCCGCCCACCCCGCTGCGCATGGGGTGGGCGGGCGGG